>DATKAO010000075.1 GCA_035498015.1 Myxococcota bacterium | reverse complement strand
CACATTTCCCGCGCTCTCGGCGGTGAATCCGCGCCTCGTGTACACCTCGCTCACCGGCTACGGCACGACGGGCCCCGACGAGGGGCGGCCGGGCTTCGACTTCGCAGCGTTCTGGGCGCGCTCGGGTCTGATGGCGTCGCTGGGCGAGCCGCCGTCCGCGCCGCCGCTGTGCCGCGGGGGCCAGGGCGACCACACGACGGCGCTCAACCTCGTGCTCTCGACCCTGCTCGCGCTGCGCGTGCGCGACCAGACGGGGCGCGCGCAGTACGCAGAAGTGAGTCTCTACGGCACCGGCATGTGGACCCTGGCGAGCGACCTCTCGGCGGCGCTCGTCACGCGCACGCAGCCGCCGCGCCACGACCGCACGGCGCCGCCGAACCCGATCTGGAACACCTACCAGACGGGCGACGGGCGCTGGTTCCTGCTCGTGCACCCCGACTCACAGCCCTTCTGGCCGCGCTTCTGCGCGGCGATCGGCGAGCCCTCCTGGGCCACTGACTCGCGCTACGACACGCCGCAGAAACGACAGGCGGCGGGGCGCGAGCTCTCCGCCGCGATCTCCGCGCCCGCCAACGCGAACGGCGCGGCCATGGTCTCGAAGCGCCCGTGCTGGGGATGCTCGAGCGGCGTGAACGCGCCGATCGACCGCGCCTGCGGGCAGCTCACGACCTCGTCGAGCGTCGCCACCGGCGCCCAGATCAGCTTCTCGCGGTCGAGCGCATCGGACCAGTGCGAGTAGTCGCGCGCCGCGAAGCGCGCCGAGATCGCCTCGGCCAGCTCGCGGTTCGCGGCCGTGCGCTTCAGCGGGGTATCGAAGCGCGGGTCGGCGGCCCAGCCCGGCTCCTCGACCGCGGCGCAGAAGCGCGGCCAGAAGGGCTGGGAGTCGGGGTGCACGAGCAGGAGCCAGCGGCCGTCCGACGTGCGGTAGGTGTTCCAGATCGGATTGGCGGGCGCGCTGCGGTCGTGGCGCGGCGGGTGGGTGCGAGTCACGAGCGCGGCCGACAGGTCACTCGCCAGGGTCCACATGCCCGTGCCGTAGAGACTCACCTCGGCGTACTGCGCGCGGCCGGTCTGATCGCGCACGCGCAGCGCCAGCAAGGTCGAGAGCACGAGGTTCAACGCCGTGGTGTGATCGCCCTGGCCGCCGCGGCACAGCGGAGGCGGCGAGGGCGGCTCGCCCAGCGATCCCATCAGCCCCGAGCGGGCCCAGAACGCCGCGAAGTCGAAGCCCGGGCGCCCCTGGTCGGGGCCGGTCGTGCCATAGCCGGTGAGCGAGGTGTACACGAGCCGCGGATTCACGCGCGACAGGTTGTCGAAGGTGAGTCCGTACTTCTCGCGCCGCGGGGTGGTCAGGTTGGTGAGGAACACGTCGGCGTCGGCCACGAGTCTCTCGACCACGCCGCGCGCCGAGGGCTTCTCGAGGTCGATCACGATCGAGCGCTTGCCGCGGTTGTCGATCTCGAACGCGGTGTTCAGGTCGGTGTCGTAGCCGAGGTTGCGCATCTTGAACTGGCGCAGCGTGTCGCCGGCGGGCGGCTCGACCTTCAGCACCTCTGCGCCCATGTCGCGGAACAGCGCGCAGGCCGCCGGCCCCGCCACCCAGTTCGCGACCTCGACGATGCGCAGGCCCTCGCACGGTGCGGTCATGATCCCTCCTCGAGACCGCACCTTACCCGATCCGGCCGGCTAGGCGAAAAGGCGTCTCCGCAGCGCCAGCAGCGTGATCCCGAGCGCGAAGAGAGCCAGCGGCGCAGGCTCGGGGACGGTGGCCATGAGCACGAAGTTGCTGAAGAAGCCGTCCGTCGCGCTGTCCGACTGACCCGCCATGCGGACCTCGAACGTGGAGGTCGCCGTGTTCTCGTACAGGGCCGGGTCGATCGCGAGCACCAGGTCGTCGAGCCCGGCCTCCGCGCTGGCGCTGTCGCCGAAGCTGTAGCTCGCGACCGAGGTGCCGTTCACCAGCACCTGGACGGTGAGCAGGTGAAGGTCCGAAGAGAACGTGGAGTCGAGGAATCCGACCTTCACGTTGAACGCCCGCGGAGCGTTGAACTTGCCCTCGTTGAGCGTGGCGTTCGCGATCAGATTCCAGTCGCTGGTGCCCGCGGTGCCGCTGAACAGTCCCTGCGCCACGACCTCGTTCTCGGAGTTCGGGTCGGCAGTGTGGAGTGAGTCGATGGCGTGCGGGTTGCCGGCGAGCCAGGGCGTGCCGCCGTCGACGGCCGCCATGTAGACACCCGCCGTCTGGGGCTCGGAGACGTGGCCAGCGGCCTGCGCGACGGTCTCGGTCTGACCCACCCAGGCCGCCGCGTGCACCATCCCGTTCGTGTCCATCTCCCCGAGAGACTGGGAGTGCAGGTCGTAGATCACGCCGTGAAGGGTGTGGACGTCGGCCGTCGCGGAGCTGCCCAGGTTCGCATTCGACCTCGCGCTGGAGAGCATCGTGGTCCCGACGCCGGCGGTGGTCGCCTGGGAGATCGCACTGGCATCCGAGGTCGCAATGGCGTACGAGACGAGGCTCGACGTGGGCGCGGCCAGGTTGTACTGGTCGCCGATCGCTTCGGCGGTGGCGTGGATGGTTCCGCTGCCGATCGCGACGCTTTGAGCCAGCGCGTCGCCCGTGAGTCGGGTCCCGTTCACGGTTCCGTGATTGTCGAAGGTCTTGCCCCCCTCGGCGTGCGCGAAGGCCGACGCGCCGTTGCCGCTGGAGGTAGCGTCTGCCTCGGCATTTCCGCCCACGCCGATGTAGTTCCCGCCGCCGTACGCGTAGGCGTAGGTCTGGACGCCGCCGGTGTTGTTCGTCCCGACTGCCTTCGCGAGCGCACTGCCCGCGTGAGTGTCTCCCGACTCGGGGAAGGTGTCGACGACGGTGCCGCCGTCGGCTTGAACGGTCATGGAAAGGTTGTGGGAGGACACGCTCTTCGTGAGCTCACTCGAGCCGTCGCCCGCGTTCTGCGACGCCGATCCCGCGAGCGCAGTCTGGCTGAGAGACACGTCGCCCGCCGTCTGGGCATCGATCGCGTCGACGACGTTCGCCGAGGTGCCCTGGAGGCCGCTGTTGCCCGCCTGAACGGTCGCTTGAATCACCGCGTTGCCGGTATCTGACTGAGCGCGCACCGTGCCGAGCGACGCGACTCCGCCGTGTGACCCGGCCGAGCCCGACCCGTCTCCGCCGACGGCGCCGACGGACGCGTACGCTTCCCGCGCGCCGGGAGCGATGGCCTCGCCAGAGGCGAGCGCATTGCCGCCGTCTCCGCTGGCACCCGGGGATCCGCCGGGAGTGAGACCCCCTGGGCCGCCGTTGCCTGCCAGAGCGCCCACGATGGCAGTGACCTGGCCCGTGCCCGGGGGCGAGTCGGTCGTGGCCGTGGCGGTGGCATCGCCGCCTCGGCCTCCGGCTCCGCCGTTTCCGGCCGGAGATCCGGCCGGCACGCCGGCGCCCCCATTGCCGCCGCTTCCGCCCGCGCCGCCGTGAGCCGTCGCGATGTTCGTGTCGTCGGCCGCGTTGTTGGCCGTGGCGACGGCGGGGCCACCGGGGCCGCCCGCGCTGCCATCGCCGCCCGGGTTTCCCGCGGTCCCGTCGATGCCCGGCGTCCCGGCACTGCCGGTCACGTCGACCGACGCGCCGCGTGCCGCAGTTCCAGTGGAGCAGAACAGACACAACGACAGCCCGAGCCGAACCAGCGACCGCATGACTCCCTCCGGTTCACCCAAAGGATACCACGAGTAAGTCACCGCGTGACAGCCATTGGTGACACCCGCTTCCCGACGCAAGCGCGCTTGCGGGCGAAAGGCTCGTGGAGCCTGGATGACTCAGCGGTGACGCTGGCGCAGGCCCGCGAGCAGCCCGACCCCGAAGACCATCAGCCCCAGCAGCGCCGGCTCCGGCACGTGCACGGTGACCAGCGCGAACTCACTCCGCACCTGGTCGGAGAGGGTGCCGCCGTCGACGAAGTACTGGAGCGAGAAGTTGGAGATCGGACCCGGACCGAGCACGCCCGGGTCGATCACCACCAGGCGGTCGCTGAGCGCGGCCTGCGCCTCGGCCGCGTCGGCGAAGTGCTCGTCGAGGATCGTGTGGCCGTCGATCGACAGCTCGAGCACCAGCGAATCGAGGCTGCTGGCGGGAAACGAGGCGCCGAGGAACGCCACCGCCCAGGTCTGATTCGCGGGCAGTGACCCGCGATCGAGCGCGAGCGCGTAGCTGCCGTTCCACGTCTGCTGGTCGGCGTGCTCGTACACGAAGCCGACCGCGAGCGCGTGTGAGTCAGGGGACATGCGCCCGAGCACGTGCGGGTTGCCGGCCAGCCAGGTCGCAGCGTCGGACGCGCCGGGCAGCGCGTTCACCAGACCGATCGTGTCGGAGCGGTTCCGGGTCAGGTCGAGTGACTCCTGGTGCGAGAGCGCCGCGCCGTACTCGACGATCGAGGTGAGTGTCTGGCCGACGGGCTGGGAGTTGGCGCCCCCGAGGCTGAGGTAGGCCGAGGGCAGCGCTCCCCCGCCCAGCGCAGTGGCGAGCGAGGTCGAGTCGGTGACCGTGCCGCCGGAGCTGGTGGCGGTCGCGGTGATCGGACCGAAGCCGCTCGCGCGCGCGAGGGCGTGCGCGCTGCCGAAGCGCGGGGCCGTCATCGGGGCCGGGTCGATGAAGTTGCCACCGGTCGCCACCGCGCTTGCGACCGCGGCGCCCGTGCCCTGAGCCGTGGCGTTCGCCTCGGCCGTGGCGACGCCGACCTGCAGGTCGAGCGGGCCGGGGGGCCCCACGCTCAACCCGCCCTGAGCGGTGCTCGAGGCCGTCGCGTCACCCGTGCCGTAAGTGACTGCACCTGCGACTGAGTCGGCCGCGCCACCCGAGCCGAGCTCGACCGAGCCGGCCTTGCTGTCTCCCGCCGATCCGCCCTGAGAGCTCGCGGTCGCCGAAGCGGGGCCGTTCACGGCCGAGGCGTCGGCCTGCGCCATGCCCGCGGCGGCGGTCGTCGCGCCGTGTCCGAAGTCGGTGAAAGCGTTGCCCCCGCCGATGGCGGAGGCGACCGCTTCGGACCCGCCGCCCAGGTTGAATGCCGACGCGTGCGCCGTGCCCGTGGCACCGGCGGTCGGGTCCGCGCCCATCGGCACGTTGCCGCGCACGTTCCCGCCCGCCGCGATGGTCTCGACGTGCAGGCTCGAGTAGCTCCCCTCGCGGCTGAGGTCGCTCTCCGCGGCCCCGGCAGACTCGGTACCCGAGCCGCCCGTTGCGCCCTGGATGAGTGACAGCGCGCCCGTGGTGTCGCCCTGCACCGTGTCGTTCAGGAAGAGCGACCCGCCGCGCACGCCGCTGCCCTCGGTGGCGAAGCCGCGCACGGTGACCGCGCCGCCCCCCGACGACGTGCCGTAGACCTGGTCGAGGAACGCGTGACCGCCTTCGGCGTTGGGACCCCAGGCACTTCCTCCGCGCGCGTTCGCGGTGATGTCGACCGAGCCGCTCGAGGCAAGGAGCTCCACGGCAGTCACGTGCGCGTCACCGCCGATCGCGTGGCCGGCGGCCGAGCCGTCGGGGCTGCGCGCGTCGCCGCCCCGCGCGACGGACACGAGCACCACGTCACCCGTGTCTGCGCTGCGCGCAAGTACGGAAGAGGCCTGTCCGCCGCGCGCGCCCGGCCCGACTCCGGCATCTCCGCCGAGCGCCTGCTGCGAGAGACTGAGCACGCCGGGCGCGGCACCGACCGCCGCATTGGCCAGGCGCGAGTCGTGCCCCGCGCCCGCCTGGACCGAGCCGTTGCCCCCTTCGCCGCCGACCTGCACCACCGACAGCGACGCCTCGCCCAGGTACGAACGTCCCACAGCACTCGCGCTGGCGGCCCCGCCATCGCCACCCACTGCGCCCGCTCCGCCCGCGCCTCCGATCGCCTGGCTCGTGACCTGCACCGGGCCATCCGAGATCGCCTGCGCGGCCGCGCTCGCGGCGCCGCCGACCCCGCCGACGCCGCCGGGCACTCCACCGGCACCACCCGCGCCACCCGTGATGAAGGCATCGGACTCGGCGCCCGACGTCGAGTCGTTCGTCACCGTTCCCGTCGCCGACCCGCCGGCGCCGCCGCTTCCGCCCGCGTCCGGGCTGCCGGTCGCGGCATCGCCGCCTCCACCCCCGGCTCCGCCCACGAGCGTGAGGCTGTTCAGGGGATCAGGGTCACCCAGCGTGGCGGCGATCGATTGTCCGGGGTCGCCCGGCGCGCCTGCCGCGCCGTCCGCACCCGCAGCCCCCACGAGGTCGATGCTCGCCGCTCGGGCGACGCCGGCAGAAAGCGCGCAGACCGCTGCGAAGACACAAAGCTCCCGCAGCGCGCGATGCATGGCTCCCTCCGGCGAGCGCGACGCGGGCATCTTACCCCGGGCAAGGGCGCTTGCGGCTGAAGAAGAAAGCGGGGCCTGGTTGCCGGTGAGCTGCGCTAGGCGGAAGCGCCGGAGTAGCGCTTCAGCCCTCGCAGCCAGAACCAACGCGAAACGACCACGAGAGTCAGTGACACGGCGCAGGCGAGCGCGAGGTTCGACACGGTGAGTCGGCCCGCCAGCGCCTCGGCGGGCACGGTGACCGCGAAGGCGACGGGCACGAGCGCGGTGAGTCCGATGCGCAGCCAGCGCGGGTAGATGCCGACGGGCCAGCGGCCGGCTTGGTACATGTTCCAGAACAGCATCAGGATGTTCTCGAGCCGGATGAACCAGAAGGCGCAGGTCGCGAGCAGCATCCAGAAGGCGTAGACGGTGGTGGCACCCGCGACCAGCGCCAGCGCGAAGCCGGCGGCGGCGAGCAGCGACACGCGGGCGCCGATGCCGAACAGCCCCCAGCAAAGGATCGCGAGCCCGAGCAACAGGTCGACCAGCTTCCAGACCCGGACCTCGCTCGCCGAGACCAAAAGCTGTGCGTCCGCGGGCTTGGTGAGCGTGAAGTCGAGGTTGCCCTGGCGTACGTCGTCCATGAAGCGGGTGAGGCTCGGCGAGATCACCACGTGGATCAGGCCGTAGACCGTGAAATACACCCCGAGCAGCGTGACCAGCTCGGCGGGCGTCCAGCCCACCAGCGTGTCGGTACGGGCGAACACCACCTGCACCGAGCCCAGCGCCGAGCCCACGTTGACCAGTGACTCGACGATCTCCACCCAGAAGTTCGCGCGATAGGCGGACTCGTTCTGGAAGCCGATCTTGGTGAAGGTCCAGAACACGTCGAGCCAGCCGCGCACGCGCTAGCCTCCGACCGACGCGAAGCGCCGCACCGCGCGCGGCCACAACAGCCGCAGCACGAGCCCGCCGCCGGCGATCCAGCCCAGCTGCGCGACCAGGCCGACCGCGACGTCGCGCGGAGTGAGCCGCCCGAGCAAGAGCTCGACCGGGAACGCGACCATCCAGCGGAACGGCAGCGCAGCGCCCAGCGTCTGCAGCGCGTTCGGCAACAGGCCCACCGGCGCGACGCGTCCCGACAGGAACATCAGCAGCACGAAGTAGGCCCGGTTCACGGCGCTGATGCGCGTGGTCCAGAAGGCGGTGAGCGCGAGCGACCACTCCCACAGGAAGCGCACACCGAACGCCAGCACGAGCGCGGGCACGAAGGCCGCGAACGCCCAGGGCGTCCACGCGATGCGCGCGTGAAACACGAAGCCCAGCACGATCAGCGCGGGCAGCATGGTGGCCTGCTGAGACACTTTGTGCGCCAGGTTCTCGGCCACGTCGCCGTGGATCGGGTGCACCGGGCGCAGCAGCTGGAACGCGAGCTGTCCGTGCTGGATGCGCGCGTCGAACTCCCACATGTGCCAGTCCGACGTGAACTGGTTCACCCAGGCGTACACGAGATAGTAGGCGGCGAAGTCGGCGGGCGAGAAGCCGCCCACGCTCCCGCCCTGCGCCGCGGCCACCGAGGACCAGACGGCGAGATAGATCACCGGCTCCATGATCATGCCCATGAGCCAGATCACGTTCGCCGCGCGGTACTGCACCTCGATCGAGAGCGACACGCGCACGAACGTGGCGTACAGGTCGCGGAAGTAGCTCACTCGGGCCCCACCGCGAACACGCGCTCGATCACCTCTTCGATCGGCGGGTCCTCGACCGCGAGGTCGATCACGGGCAGGTCGGCGAGCAGCCGCGCCGTCAGCTTCGCGGTCCCGGCCTTCTCGACGCGCAAGGTCACGCGCTCGCCCTCGCGAGACACCACCTCGCCGTAGCCCGACAGGTCGGGCGGCGGGCCATCGAGCTCGATCGTGACCGTCTTGTGCGAGGCGAAGCTCGCGACCAAGTCGGCGAGCTGGCCGTCGAACAGGATGCGCCCGTGATGGATCACGATCACGCGTTTGCACAGCGCCTCGACGTCGGCCATGTAGTGACTCGTGAGCAGCACGGTCGCGCCCGTGCGCTGGTTGTAGCCCGCGACGAACTCGCGGATGCGGCGCTGCATGGTCACGTCGAGGCCGATCGTAGGCTCGTCGAGGAACAGCACCTGGGGCTCGTGCAGGAGCGCCACGGCCAGCTCGCACTTCATGCGCTCGCCGAGTGACAGGTTGCGCACCGGGCGCTCGAGCAGCGGCGCGAGCTCGAGCAGCTCGACCAGCTCGTCCACGGTCTTGCGGTAGCGCGCGGGGTCGATGGCGTAGATCGCGCGGTTGCGCTCGAACGAGTCGGCGACCGGGATGTCCCAGATCAGCTGATTGCGCTGGCCCATGACCAGCGTCATCTGGCGCAGGAAGGCGTGCTGCCGCTCCCAGGGCAGGAAGCCCAGCACGCGCGCGCTGCCCCCGCTCGGGTGCAGGAGACCCGAGAGCATCTTCAGCGTCGTGGTCTTGCCCGCGCCGTTGGGACCCAGGAAGCCCACGACCTCGCCCGGCTCGACCGAGAAGCCGATCGCGTCGACCGCAGTGACTCGCCGCGACTCACGCCGGAACAGGCTGCGCAGCGCGGCGCCCAGCCCCGGCGGCCGCACCGGCACCACGTAGGTCTTCGAAAGGCCCTCGACGGAGATGGCAGGCGCTGGGCCCATCGAGGGCGCAGGATAGCGGACGCGGCTCGCTCAGCCGTTCGGGCGGAGCGTGGGTAGGGTGCCCACGCGACCATCAGACGTAGGCTGGCGCGCGACGTCGTGCGGCGGCTCGGCGAGGAGAGGCGAGATCGTGGGCGCGATCATCTTGAAGAGCTGCGCCGGCAGCGAGCTCGTGAACGCGAACGCGGCGGCGTCGGGTCCGTGCACGTAGGCGGTGATCACGCCGTAGAAGCGGTCGTCGATCAGGAACACGAAGGTCGCGGTGCGGTTCACCACGCGTGACTCGAGCAGCTTCCCGCCGGGGCCGAAGGTCTTGAAGCGGTGGTCGCCCGTGCCGGTCTTGCCGCCGACCACGGCGCGCCGTCCGTCGGGCGCGACCAACGCCCCGCGCGCGCGCACCGCCGTGCCGCTCTCGACCACGCTCACCATGGCCGTGCGCAGCGCGCGTGCCACCTCGACCGGCATCACGCGCGGCCCCTGCGCGTCGAGCGGGCGCAGCACGGTCTCGTAGGGTGTGTCGGCCGCGAAGCGCAGCTCCGACATGCGGTTGGTCGGGTTGCGCACGCCGTCGCTGGCGATGATGCCCGCGAGCTCCGCCAGCGCCGACGGCCGGTCCGCCGCGCTGCCGATGGCGGTCGCCAGCGAAGGCACGAGTGACTCGAACGGATAGCCGTGGAGCTGCCAGTTGCGGTGCACCTCGAGGAAGGCCTCGATCTCGAGCAGGCTGCGGATGCGGCGGTCCTGGGCCGCGCGGCGGTGGCGGCTGAACAGCCAGTTGTAGACCGCGATGCGCTGCTCGGCGCTGGCGTCGAACACCGCGCGCAGGGTGGCGTCGGGCTGGCGCTCGAGATAGTTCACGAGCCACAGCTCGAGCGGGTGCACGCCGGCCAGATACCCCTGATCGGCCAGGCCGTACCTGGTGGGCGAGTAGGTGTCGTACAGGCGCTGGCGCACCCTGGGCTCGAGCTTGGCCTCGGGGAACTCCTGGCGCAGCGCGGCGTCGAAGGTCGCGAAGTCGTCGTCGGGCCGCGCGGCGCGCAGCGCCATGGCGACACGCTTCGGTGTACGGCGCACGCCGCGCACCAGCGTCTCGACCATCTCGGCCTGGCTGCGGCCGTGATACTTGCGCCAGAAGCGCTCCAGGTAGATGCGGCCCTCGCGGTCGGCGAAGCGGCGCAGATACTCGGTGCGCCGCGGGTCGGCCGGGTCGCGCAGGATCGCGGCGCTCGAGCCGGGCGCCTGGAACGTGTAGTAGTTCACGATGTCGCGCATCAGCCGGATGAACACGAGGTTCACCGAGCGCGTGAAGCTCTCGCGCACCGTGAGGATCCGGTAGTCGTCCTCCTTCTCGAAGTTCGCGAAGTGGTGCTCGCCGCCGCCCGTGAAGAAGGTCTCGGCCGGGCTGGCCGAGTAGCGCCGGTCCAGGGCGTCCTCCAACAGCGGGCCGAGGCGCATGCCGGGGTGGGCGATCAGCTCGTCGAGCACGAAGCGCGTGAGTCGGTCGCGCGGCTCGGTCTGGACCGCCTTCAAGGTCTGCAGGTGCTCGCCGCCGAAGCGCTCGTGCAGCTCGGCGATGATCTCGAGATAGGTCGCGAGCGTGCGCAGCTTCGCGGTCGAGCCCAGGTCGAGCTTCACGCCTTCGTTCACGTCGAACGGCTGGTCCAGGTTGTCGGCCTGCACCAAGAGGTCGTTCGACGCCGGCCCGCGCTCGTACAGGAGGAAGCTGTAGACGATCTTCCCCGGGTCGCCGCCGTCGAGCAGATGGAAGCCGTAGAGTCCCGCGGAGCGCGCGCGCTCGGGGTCACGCAGCTCGCGCAAATCGCGAGTCACCGCCTCCTGCACGTTGGGCGTGAGCGTGCTCGCCACCGACAGGTCGAGCCGGTCCAGCGCGTAGTAGTCCGAGAGACCGAGCAGCCCCACCAGCTTGGTGCGCACCGCGCCCGCCGACTTGCGGTCCTCGGGCGACAGCCCGGTCGAGTCGTCGCCGCGGGCGCGCAGCTCGAGGTCGATGCCGAGCGCCGCTTCGTACAGCTCGGGCGAGATCGCCTTCTCGTCGCGCAAGAGCTTCAGGAACGAGTCGGTGCGCGCGCGCAGCGCGGCCGGGTCCTGGATCAGATAGTAGGACGGCCGTCCGGCGGACAGCACGAGCGAGAGCGCCTGTTTGTAGGCACGCGCGCGTGTCTCGAGCGGATAGCTCGAGTGCGGGTCGTCGGCCGCGCGCAGGATCCGGTTCGTCTCGTCGAAGTCGACGCCGTACCAGATCGCGAGCGCGTCGCCGATGCCGATCACCTCGCCGAGCGGCGGCGCTGCCGCGAGCGGCATCGAGTTGAGATAGTCGACCACGATGCGCTTGCGCGCGCCGGCGGTCTCTTCGCCGTCCTGGTACGCGCGCAGGCTGGCCGACGCCATCTGCCGCAGCTTCTCGAGCGGCGAGGTGGTGAGTCCGCCGGCCGAGTGTCTGAACTTCTCGATCTGCGTCGCGAGCGTGCTGCCGCCGGCGCGGTCCGTCTCGGCGCCCGCGATCTGCAGCACCTGCCCGAGCACGGCGCGCCCGAGCCGATCCCACTCGATCGCCGGGTTCCGCTTCGGGTAGCGGTCGTCGAGGATCTCGCGGTTCTCCACGAACGCGAGCGAGGTGACCAGGACGCGCGGCACGTCGGCGAAGCTCGGGTAGACGTGCTCGGGAAAGGCGACGCCGAAGAACGGCGTGCCGTCGCGCCCGCGGATCGAGAGACCCGCATGGGTCTTCTCGGGATAGATCGGATTCAGCCCCCAGTCTTCGAGTGACAACAGGCGCTGCGAATGCCGCGCCTGACTCTCGACGCCGTAGCCCGCGGCGGACAGGCGCGCGACGAAGTCGGGGATCTCCGTGTAGCCCAGGCGCTCGTCGAACGGTCCGCCGGTGGGGAAGCGGATGCTGGGGCTCGGTCCTTCGCCCAGCTCGAAGCGCGCCTCGCGCGCAATGCGCGACAGCTCGCGCGCCTGGAAGGCCGAGGTGCGCAGCTCGCGCGCAAGCGCCCACACCGCGAGCGCGACGCCCGCGATCACGAGCAGGAGCACCCACCAGCGCAGCTTCGGCCAGCGCCGCGTGCTGCGCGCCCGCGGCACGACCTGCCGCGCGGGCTCGGTTTTCTGCTGCGCAGCGGGAAGGGGGAGGGTGGAGGACATCGCTTGGCTTCCGGATTCCAGACGAGGGTCGGCCGACGCAGAGGAGTGGCGCGAGCCGTTCGCGCGTGGCGCGCCGGGGGTGACACTCATTCCTGTGCTCCCGGCTGGGATGCACGCCGCGCCCCGAGGTTGCGCAGAGACTGCGCGCGCGCGCGCCGGCTACTCTCGCGCACGGTGTTCTCCAAGCGCACGCAGTGGGAGCTCTCGCCGAACGCACTGGCACGTGCGCTCGCGAGTCGTCGCGCCGCCGGGGGGAGCGTCGTCGATCTCACCATCACCAATCCGACCGAGGTCGGCCTGCGGCATCCGCCGTCGTTCTTCGCGGAGCTCGCGCACGCGGGAGAGGCGAGTTACGACCCCAAGCCGCTCGGTCTCGACTCCGCCCGCGAAGCCGTTGCAGATTACTATCGCGCGCGCGGGAGCGCATGCGAGGCGCAGAACGTGTGGCTTTGCGCCAGCACGAGTGAGGCGTTCTCCTGGCTCCTGGCGCTGCTGTGTGACCCGGGCGACGCGGTGCTGGTCCCACGGCCCGGCTACCCCCTGCTGGACTACCTGGCCGCGCTCGCGGGCGCCCGACTGGTCCACTACCCGCTGCGCTGGCACGGCCGCTGGCAGGTCGACGTGGCCGAGCTGCGGGCCGTGGCCCGGGCCGAGCCGCGGGCGCGGGCGGTGGTCGCCACCTCGCCCGGGAACCCCACGGGGGCGGTGCTCGGTGCGGGCGAGCTGCGGGGCTTGGAGAGCCTGTGCGCCGAGCTCGGGCTCGCGGCCGTGGTGGACGAGGTGTTCGGCGACTACCCGCTCGATCCCGGCGCGCCGGCCTTCCGCTCGGCGGTCGGGCCGCGCGAGTGTCTGTGCTTCGTGCTCTCGGGGCTCTCGAAGGTGGCCGCGCTGCCGCAGTGGAAGCTCGGCTGGGGAGTGACTTCGGGCCCGGCCGAGCTCGTGCGCCGGGCGGACGAGCGGCTGGCGCTGGTCGCGGACACCTTCCTGTCGGTCTCCACGTGGGCGCAGCTCGCCCTGCCGAAAATCCTGCGCGCGGCGCCCGCGATGCAGGCGCGCATCCGCGCGCGGACGGCCGGCAACCTGGCGGTGCTGCGCAAGGCGCTCGCCGGCGGCGCCGCCAGCGTGATGGCGGGCGAGGGCGGCTGGGCCGCCGTGCTCCGGCTGCCGGCGGTCGGCCGCGACGACGAAGGCTGGGCGCTCGCGCTGCTCGAGCGCGGCGTGCTGCTGCACCCGGGGAGTCTCTACGACCTGGACGGCTGTCACGCCGTGTTGTCGCTGCTGCCCGAGCCCGAGCTCTTTGCCGCGGGGGCCCAGACGCTCGCGCGCGCGCTCGCGGACGCCTAAGCCGGCCGGCCCTTCTTCGCCGACTCGTTGGCCGCGGCGCGGAAGATGCCCTTCGACATGGTCGATGACTCGGCCTCGACCCGGCGCGCGTACACGTCGGAGCGCAGCGCGTGGGCCTCGCGGCTCTCGGGCTCGGCCTCGACCGCCCAGTCGACCCAGTGCGAGGCCATGCGCAGGTCGCCGGCCGCGAGGCTGGCCGACGCGCGCGCGAGCAGCCCGCCGACGCCGCCCGCGAGCGCCGCGATCTCGCGCGCCTGCTGGGCGCGCGGGGCGGGCTTGAGCTCGCTGGGCACGCCGCTCCACCAGCCGCCCAGGCAGCGCACCACGTTGCGCACGATGAACTCCGGCTCGTCGTAGATCGGCTGCAGGTAGGGCCGGTCGGCAAGCGCCGCCGGCGGTCTCACGGTCTCGACGATCTCGTACACGGTCGCGCCGCGGTTCAGGAGCTCGAGTGTCTGGCGGTAGAGTGACTCGAGGTAGTCGGCGGTGTCGAGCAGCGCCGCGCGCACGCGCTCGGCGCCGTAGATCGGCACGCCGTGACCCGGCAGCAGCACCTGCGCCTCGCGCGCGGCCATGGCGCGCAGCGCCTCGGCCCAGTCACTCGCGTAGCGCTGGACCTTCTGCGGGTTGCCGGCGTTGGGCGCGGCCCAGATGAAGAGGTCACCCGTGCACAGCGCGCGCGCGTCGGGGATCCAGACCCAGGTGTGGTCGTCGGTCTCACCGCGCGCGTGGTGCAGCTCGAGCTCGCGCCCGCCCACGCGCAAACGCAGGTCGTCGCGGTACACGACGGTTGGGTAGTCCGGGTTGATCGGCCACTCGATCGGCACGCCGAACTGGCGCGTGTTGATGGTGGTGTTGTAGCCGGCCGTCTCGATGTAGCGCTTCATGCGCGGCGCGACGTCGACGTGGCCCACGATCGCCGGCCGCGGCCAGCGCTCGGAGTCGGCCTCGCGCAGGAAGGGCGGCAGGCCGTAGGCGTGGTCCACGTGGCCGTGGGTGTAGATCGCGGTGTGCACGGGGTCCTTGGCGAAGCGGCGCACCGCCTGGAAGCTGCGCTCGTGTTGCGCAGGATGGAACGAGCCCGTGTCGACCAGCACCAGGCCCTCGGCGGTGCGAATCGCAGTCACGTTCACGAAAGCCTTGTAGAACGCCACTCCCGGGGCGACTTCCTCGATCGCGTCGACGAACGCGAACGGGTGGTGCGCCGGATCGCGCATGTCGGCCCGGCCGGAGAGCAGGTGTTCGGAGAGCTCGCGCAAGGTCGCCATGGGGCCGAGGTCCTCCGGGTTGAGCAGCCTCGCGTGTACCCTATCATGGCGATACGGGCCCCGAGCGCGGGTAGGGTGCCCGCGCGAGCATGGGTCGGGGCGGAGACACTGATGAATGTGAATGTGGAAGAGACAGGACCGGTCGAGCGCCGCCTGCACATCGAGGTTCCGACCACCGACGTCGATGCGGCGTTCGCGTCGTTCTTCCGCGAGATGGGCCGCAACGCGCACATCAAGGGCTTCCGCCCCGGCAAGGCGCCGCGCGACGTGCTCGAGAAGTACTTCGCCGACCGCGCGTCGCAGGACGTGCTGGAGCGGCTGGTCGGCGAGTCGCTGGGCAAGGCGATCGACGAGGCCAAGCTCGACGTGATCGGCGAGCCGCGCCTCAACCCCGGCGAGCCGCCCAAGCAGGGCGCGCCGTTCCGCTACGACGCCGAGGTCGACGTGCGCCCGGTGATCGAGGTCCAGAAAGTGAAGGGCCTCGAGCTGAAGCGTCCCACGCTTCCCGTGCCTGAGCAGGACCCCGTCGAGGCGCATCTGGAAGAGGCGCGGCAGCGCCAGGCGCAGCTCGTCGAGGAGTCGAGCGGCGCGTCGGTCGCGCGCGGCAACGTCGCGATCCTCGACTACGTGGGAAAGATCGACGACAAGCCCTTCGCCGGCTCGAGCGCGCGCGAGGCGCAGGTCGAGATCGGCGCGGGCCGCACCTTCGGTGGCTTCGAGGACCAGCTCGTGGGCATGCAGGTCGGCGACGAACGTCAGTTCGAGATCGCGATGCCCGAGGACCACGCCGACGAGTCACTGCGCGGGAAGACCGTGCACTTCGAGGTGAAGCTGGTCGCGCTGAAGCGCCGCGAGGTGCCCGAGCTCGACGACGAGTTCGCGAAGGACGTGTCGAGCTTCGCCACGCTGGCCGAGCTGCGCGAGGATCTGACCCGGCGCGTGGCCGAGGGCCGCGAGGCGGAGCAGAAGCGGCTCGAGCGCGGCGCGCTGGTCGAGGCGCTGCTCGCCGCCAATCCGTTCCCGGTTCCGCCTCAGCTGGTCGAGTCACAGGTGCGCGCGCGCATCGGCCGCATGCTCGGCCAGCTCGGCAACGCGCGCGTCTCGCGCGACGGGCTCGGGCAGCTCGTCGAGCGCTGGAGCCAGGAGCTCAAGCCCCAGGTCGAGAACGAGGTCCGGATGGCGCTGCTCGCACCGGCGATCGCGAAGACCGAGGCCATCGAGGTTTCCGACGCCGACGTCGATCAGCAGCTCGAGCGCATCGCGGAGGCCAACGGGAAGAAGTTCGGCGAGCTCAAGCGCGAGTATCGCGAGCGCGGTCTGCTCGACGCGCTGCGCGCCGGAATCCTGGAACAGAAAGCGGTTGAATTCGCACTCGACGCAGCTAAGTTTGAAGACACGTAAAGTCGCGGAATCGAAAAGGAAAAGTCTGCTGTCTGCACTTCTTGCTCCGGACCGATCCGCTAGAATGGGGGGATGTCGTTGCTGATTCCGATGGTGATCGAGCAGTCGAATCGCGGCGAGCGCGCCTACGACATCTACTCGCGGCTCCTGAAGGACCGCATCATCGTCCTGGGCAGCCCCATCAACGACGACGTCGCCAACCTCGTCATCGCCCAGCTCTTGTTTCTCGAGGCCGACGACCCCGAGAAAGACATCTACGTCTACGTGAACTCACCCGGGGGTGACGTGAACGCCGGTCTGGGCATCTATGACGTCATGCAGTACGTGAACCCCGACGTGCAGACCATCTGCATGGGTCAGGCGGCGAGCATGGGCGCGGTGCTGCTCGCGGCGGGCGCGAAGGGCAAGCGCTCCTGCCTGCCGCACTCGCGCGTCATGATCCACCAGCCCTGGGGCGGCGTTCAGGGCAAGACCACCGACATCCAGATCCACGCCCAGGAGTTCCTGACCCTGCGGCAGAAGCTCAACGAAATCCTGGGCCACCACTGCAACCGCGATCCCAAGCAGGTCGAGCTCGACACCAAGGACGATCGCTTCATGTCGTCCCAGGAGGCGCTGGACTACGGGCTCGTGGACAAGATCATTTCCAGGCACGAGCGCGGGCCCCGCGCCGTGAACGGGGAAGGGAAGCAAGGCGGATGAAGAAGAAGGAAGAGGGAACGAATCTCGCCTGCTCCTTCTGTGGCAAGAGCCAGAAGGAAGTGAAGAAGCTCATCGCGGGCCCGACCGTTTACATCTGCGACGAGTGCATCGAGCTGTGCAACGACATCATCGCGGAAGAGGCGAGCCGCGACAGCGACCGCGGCAGCTCCTCCGTCCCGAAGCCGCGCGAGATCAAGGCGTTCCTCGACCAGTACGTGGTCGGGCAGGAGTCGGCCAAGAAGATCCTCTCGGTCGCGGTGCACAACCACTACCGCCGCATCGAGAACCAGTCGGTGGTGGGCGACGTCGAGCTGCAGAAGTCGAACATCCTGTTGCTCGGCCCGACGGGCTGCGGGAAGACGCTGCTCGCGCAGACGCTGGCCAAGATCATCGACGTGCCGTTCACGATCGCCGACGCGACCACGCTGACCGAGGCCGGCTACGTCGGCGAGGACGTCGAGAACATCATCCTGAACCTGCTCCAGAGCGCGAACTACGACGTGGAGCGCGCGCAGCGCGGCATCGTCTACATCGACGAGATCGACAAGATCGCGCGCAAGTCCGAGAACCCTTCGATCACGCGCGACGTGTCCGGTGAGGGCGTGCAGCAGGCGCTGCTCAAGATCATCGAGGGCACGGTCGCGAACGTCCCGCCCAAGGGTGGGCGGAAGCACCCGCAGCAGGAGTTCGTGCAGGTCGACACCACGAACATCCTGTTCATCTGCGGCGGCGCCTTCCACGGCATCGAGGACGTGATCGAGCGGCGCATCGGCGTGCAGGGCATGGGCTTCGGCGCCGAGCTGAAGAAGCGCCAGCGCAAGCTCGGCGAGCTGTTCAAGCACATCCAGACCGAGGACCTGTTGAAGTTCGGGATGATCCCCGAGTTCGTGGGCCGGCTCCCGGTCGTGGCCACCTTGGAAGAGCTGTCTCAGGAAGCGCTGTACAAGATCCTGACCGAGCCCAAGAACGCGCTGGTCAAGCAGTACCAGAAGCTGCTCGAGCTCGAGGGAGTCACTCTGCGCTTCTCCGACGGCGCGCTGCGCGCGGTGGCCGAAGAGGCGATCGTGCGCAAGTCGGGCGCGCGCGGGCTGCGCTCGATCCTCGAGACCATGATGCTCGAGATCATGTACGACATCCCGTCACGCGACGACGTCTCCGAAGTCGTCATCAACGAAGAGGTCGTCCGGCACGGCGCCGAGCCGATGATGGTGTACGACCGCGCCGAGAGCGCGTAAGGAACTGGCATGGCCTTCTTCAAGGGCGACGGGGAACGGGACGGCGGCGACAAGGTCGGCCTGGTGCCGCTGCTTCCGCTGCGCGACATCGTCGTGTTCCCGCACATGGTGGTGCCGCTGTTCGTGGGCCGCGAGAAGTCGGTCCGCGCGCTCGAACGCGCCATGGCGGGCGACCGCACGCTCTTGCTGGCCGCGCAGAGAGACGCGAAGTCCGACGATCCGGGCCGCGAAGAGATCTTCGAGCTCGGCACGCTGGGCTCGATCGT
>DATKAO010000074.1 GCA_035498015.1 Myxococcota bacterium | reverse complement strand
CGGCCTGCTCGGAGAGGCCGCCCAGCTCGAGCCCCGCCACCGCGCGCGCGAGCTCGCCGTTCACGTGCTCGACCGCGCGCTGTACGCCCTTGCCGCGGTAGCGCTTGCCGCCGTCGCGCAGCTCGAGCGCCTCGCGGCTGCCGGTCGATGCGCCCGAAGGCACGGCCGCGCGGCCCGCCGCGCCGGATTCGGTCCGGACATCCACCTCGAGCGTCGGGTTGCCGCGCGAGTCGAGGATCTCGCGGGCTCTCACCACGGTGATGCGACTCATGGCGGCGCAGTCTATCGGATCGAGCGCAGGGGCGACACGACGAGCCGCCCCGCCTCGTCGCGCTCGACGCGGGCCTCGACGCCGTAGACCGCCGCGATGCGCTCGGGAGTCAGCACGTCGGCGGGCGCGCCACGCGCCGCGACCGCGCCGCCGACCAGGAGCACGAGCTCGTCGGCGAAGCGCGCGGCCAGCGAGAGCTCGTGAGTCACGAGCAGCACCCCGCGCGCCGCTGAGGCGCGCAGCCACGCCGCGAGCCACTCGAAGCAGAACAGGCCGTGGCCGAGGTCCATCGACGCGGTCGGCTCGTCGAGCAGCCAGGCGTCGACGCCCTGGGCGAGTGCGCGCGCCAGCAGCACGCGGCGCTTCTCGCCGCCCGAGAGCGTGGGGTAGGCGCGCTCGGCGAGCTTCTCGAGCTCGAGCGCCGCGAGCGCTGCCTCGACGCGCGCCACGTCCTCGGCCGACTCGCGGCCGAACGCGCCGAGAAACGGCGCCCGGCCGAGGGCCACCATCTCGCGCACGCTGAACGGGAACGGCACCGCGCTCTCCTGCGGCACCACCGCCAGCCGCCGCGCGATCTCGCGCCGGCTGCGGCCGGCGAGCGGCTCGCCGTCGAGCGCGACCTCGCCCGAGTCACTGCGCAGCACGCCCGACAGCACGCGCACGAGCGTGGTCTTGCCGGCGCCGTTGGGTCCCACCACGACCACGAGCTGGCCGGGCTGCAGCGCCACGTCCACGCCGCGCAGCACCGGTGTCGGCCCGAACGCATGCGCGACCCCGCGCGCCTCGACCAGGGCCGTCACGCCGGCATCCGCGCGAGATCGCGCCGCAGCAACACCAGGAAGAGCGGGCCGCCGATCAGCGCCGTGAGTGCGCCCACGGGCAGCTCGGTCGGCGCGAGCACCACGCGCGCGAGCGTGTCGGCCACGACCAGAAACGCCGCACCGCCGAGCGCCGAGCCCGGCACCAAGAGCCGGTGATCGGAGCCGAACGCCAGCCGCAACAGGTGCGGCACGATCAGCCCCACGAAGCCGATCAGCCCCGAGACCGAGACCGACGCGCCGATCATGAGCGCCGTGCCGGCCAGCACCCAGCGCCGCACCGAGGGCACGTCTACACCGAGATGTGACGCGGTCTCGTCGCCCTGCGCGATCAGGTTCAGCGCGTAGGCGAAGCGCAGCCCGATCGCGAGCCCGACCGCGAGCAGCACGGCCACCGCGGCCTGCAGCACCGGCTCGACCAGGCGGATCGAGCCGATCAGCCACAGGAACACGCCGGCCACGCGCGCGAGATCCGCGGCGCTAGTCGCGAACACGATCGCCGACGACGCGAAGGCGTTGAAGACCACGCCGGTGAGCAGCAGGCTGTGCGCCGGCGCGCGCCCGCCCGCGGCCGCGACGGCGTAGAGCAGGAGGCTCGCGCCGAGCGCCCCCGCGAATGCGACCAGGGGCACGGCCGCTGCGCCGAGCCACAAGCCGCTGCCCAGCGCGAGCGCGGCCACGCCGCCGAGCGCCGCGCCTCCCGAGATGCCGAGCACGTACGGGTCGGCGAGCGGGTTCTGCAAGAGCGCCTGCAGCAGGGCGCCGGCGGTCGCGAGCCCCGCGCCCACCATCGCCGCCAGGAGCGCGCGCGGCAGGCGGATGCCGAGCACGATCTCGCGGCTCGGGTGCTCGACCGAGCCGAGCCAGAGACTCGCCGCGAGCGCGGCCACGAGCAAGAGCGCGAGCAGCGCCAGCACCGCGGGACGCGAGAGGCGAGTCACGAGCGCAGCTCGGGATGGATGCGCGCGCGCAGGAGCTCCGCGCCGCGCGCGAGCTCGGCCCCCGGCAAGGTGGCGACGCCGGGCGGCACCAGCTCGACCCGGTGCGCCCAGGCGAAGCGTCCCCAGTAGGCGCGCGCCGCAGCCTGTGACTCGGGACCCTGGTCGGACTGGGTCGAGTCGATCAGCACGTCGGGCGCGCGCGCGGCCAAGAGCTCGAGCGACACCTGCGGATAGGCGCGCGCGAGGTCGGCGAACACGTTGGCGCCGCCGGCCGCCTCGATCAGCGCGCCGGCGAAGCTCCCGCCCGCGGCCACGTAGAGCGGGTCGCGCTCGACGACCAGCGCCACGCGCGGCCGCGGCCGGCCCGCGACCGAGCGCGCGACCTCGGCCAGCTCGCCGCGCACGCGCGCCGCGAGCGCGCGCCCCTCGGCCGCGCGGCCCACGACCGCGCCGAGCGTCTCGTAGTTCGCGATCACCGCGTCGAGCGAGCCGCCGGTGTCGACCTCGTGCACCGCCACGCCGCGCCGCCGCAGCTCGCCGAAGAACGCCGCCTGCGACTCACTCGCCACGCCCACCACGGCGCTGGGCCGCAGCTCGAGCGTGCGCTCGAGGTCGGGCGCGAACAGACCCCCGAGCGACGGAATGCCGGCGCAGCCGGGCAGCTCGTGCGAGAAGCGGTCCACGCCCACGATGCGCTCGCGCAGCCCGAGCGCCAGCAGGATCTCGGTCGTCGACGGCGACAGCGACACGATGCGCGGCTCACTCGCCGGCGCGCGCGGCGGCTCGCCGCACGCCGCGAGCAGCGCGAGCAGCAGCCAGAGGGCACGACCGGTGAGCGGCGTGGGCACCCTACCCACGCCTTGACCAGTGAGCGGCGTGGGCACCCTACCCACGCCTTGAGCCGGGGCAGTCACGCGCGTGTTCTAGCACGGATCACGGGGACGTGGCCTCGAGGCCACGTCCCCGTGCCGCTCACTTCGCGGGCTGTGCGGTCGTCTTGCCCTCGAGGGCCAGGTGCGGGCGCAGCTTCTCGACCTGCTTCTCGCCGATGCCCTTCACCTGGGCCAGGTCCTCGACCCGCTTGAACGCGCCGTGCTCGGAGCGGTAGCGGATGATCGCCTGGGCCTTGGCGGGCCCGACGCCGGGCAGGAGCGAGAGCTCTTCGGCCGTGGCCGAGTTCACGTTCACCACGCCCGTGACCTGCGCTCCGGAGCCCCGCGCCCCGGAGTCGCTGCCGGCCGCGAGCGCCGACGTGTGCAGCAGGACGGCCGCCGCCAGCGCGACGACCACCGCGATTGGATGACGCATGGTGCGCATCCTCCTCTTCGTGTCTGGGGCGAGGTTCGCGGGGTGAGGCGGGGAAGCGAGTCAGTGACTGCGCTCGACCACGAAGTCGGCGAGCGCTTGCATGGCGCGCTTCGCCTCGCAGTCGACGAACGGCTCGATGCGCGCGCGGGCCTGTGCCACGACCTGGCGCGCGCGCTCGAAGGTGCTCTCCACGCCGTGGTGGCGCGCGACGCACTCGGCGACCTGGCGCACCTCGTCGCGCTCGGGCACGCGGCCCGCCGCGCTCTGCAGCGCGAAGCTCTTGAGCAAGGCAGACACGGCCTCGCGCTCGCCCGTGGAGCAGCGCTTCAGCGTCGCGATCAGGGGCAGGGTCAGCTTGCCCTCCGCGGCGTCGGTGAGCGGCGCCTTGCCCAGGTCGCTCTCGAGGCCGGCGTAGTCGAGCGCGTCGTCGACGAGCTGGAACGCGAGCCCGAGCTGCGCCCCGTAGTCGCGCACGGCCCGGCGCTCGGCGCGCGTCACGCCGCCCAGGACGGCACCCGACTCGGCCGACGCGGCCAGGAGGCTCGAGGTCTTGCCGCCGATCACGTCGATGTAGGTCGACTCGGTGATGTCGGGGTCGAAGCTGCGCGTCAGCTGCATGACCTCGCCCTCGGCCATGGCGCGAATGCTGTCCGCGAAGCTCGCCAGGATGTCCTGGTCGCCGTCCTCGACCAGCGTCTGGCAGGCGCGCGCGAACAGGAAGTCACCGACCAGGATCGCGAGCTTCGACCCGAAGCGCGCGTTCACGCTCGCCCGGCCGCGGCGCGTCTCGGCGCCGTCGACCACGTCGTCGTGCAGCAATGACGCGCTGTGCAGATACTCTGCCGCGGCGGCGATCTGGATGGCGCGCGGGCCGCGATAGCCGCACAGGCGTGACGCGAGCAGGACGACGACCGGGCGGATGCGCTTGCCGCCGCTGCCGAAGGTGTGCTCGCCGATCGTCGGGACGACCGGCGTCACGGAGCGCAGCGCCTCGCGCATGACGCGCTCGACCTGCTCGAGGTCGTCGTGGAGGAAGGCGATGATGCGGTCGAGATCGCGGCTCTCGTTCAACTCAGGTGCGTCCCAGGTCTTCGAGTCTACCCGCGCCCCCGGTCGATGTCAAAGCGACCAGATGAAAAATCCCTTGTTAATCCAGGTAGTTGCCTCACATACACGGACCCGTGTACGGGCCGCAACGGTCCATTCGAGCGCAAGATCGCCGGATCTGCCCTGGCGCTCCTGGCCGCCGCCGGCACCCGCTGACTCAAGCGCGCGCCGCCAGAGGCCGAAGTGACTCCGAATGGGTGTGCGCCACCAGCAGGACGAGATCGACGAGGAGCTCGACGACCTCGACCACAGCCTGAAGCGGCTGCGGGTCGAGTACGACCAGTACTTCCTCGGGATCCTGAAGCGCCCGCCCGAGGTGCTCCAGGGCCGCGTTCAGAAGGTGATCGTCAAATACGCGAACCAGACCCTGCGCAAGACCCACCACAAGTTCCGCTTCAACCAACTCAACTCGAAGTTCCAGATCTACCGCCAGCAGTGGGGCCGCACGATGCGGCAGATCGAGCAGGGCACCTACAAAGGACACGTGTTCCGCGCCAGGCTCCACGAGCGCGAGCGCGGTATCTCGGACGCGACGCCGAGCCCGCTGAAGGCGCCGCCCCCGCAGGAGCGGCCCGGCGCGATCGACAAGCTGTTCGAGGCGTTCAGCGCGGCGCGCCAGCGCGTCGGCGACAAGAGCGCGGCGCCCGACCGCGCGAAGCTGGCCGAGATCGTGAAGAAGCAGACGGCCGCGCTGAAGCAGAAGCACCCGGGCGCGAAGGTGAAATTCCGCGTCTCGATCGAGGGCAACAAGGCCAAGCTCGTGGCCTCGGTCGTCAAGTCATGAGAGGCGCCCTGCGCTAACCTGCGCGCGCATGCGCGTCGCGCTGGTGCACGACTGGCTCACGGGCTTCCGCGGAGGTGAGAAGGTCCTCCTCGAGCTGGCCCGGATGTTCCCGGCGGCCGACCTGTACACCCTGGTGCACGTAGCCGGCACGGTGACTCCCGAGATCGAGCGGCTGCACATCGTTCCGAGCCCGCTCTCGGCCATGCCCGGCGCGGCGCGACACTACCGCAAGCTCCTGCCGCTCTTTCCCTGGGCGATCGAGCGCTTCCGGCTCGAGGGCTACGACCTGGTGATCTCCACCAGTCACTCGTTCGCCAAGGGCGTGCGCGTGGCGCCCGGCACGCCGCACCTGTGTTACTGCTTCACGCCGATCCGCTACGCCTGGGATCTGGCCGACGAGTATCTCGGACGCGGGCCCCGGCGGCTGCTGGCCGCGCCGCTGCTGGCGTACCTGCGCCGCTGGGACCGGCGCACCAGCTCGCCCGCGCGCATCACGCAGGTGGTGGCGATCTCGCACGCGATCGCCGACCGTGTGCGCCGCGCCTGGGGCCGCGACGCGTCGGTGGTGTACCCGGGCGTCGACGTGGCGCGCTTCGCGGGCCTCGAGGCGCGCAGCGGCGACTACTTCTTCATGCTCGGCGGCTTCGTGCCGTACAAGGCCGAGTCGCTGGCCATCGAGGCGTTCCGCGGCACGCCGCACGCGCTGGTGATCGCCGGCGACGGCCCCACGCGCGCGGCGCTCGAGCGCACCGCGCCGCCCAACGTGCGCTTCCTGGGCCGCGTGTCCGATACCGAGCTCGACGACCTGTACGCGCGCTGCCGCGCGCTCGTCTACCCGCAGCTCGAGGACTTCGGGATCATCGCGGTCGAGGCGCAGGCCGCGGGCAAGCCCGTGATCGCCTTCGGGCGCGGCGGCGCGACCGAGACGGTCGTCGGGCCGGGCGACGCGCAGGGCCGCGCGCCCACCGGCGTGTTCTTCGGCGAGCCCACGCCCGAGTCACTGCGCGCGGCGCTCGCGGCCTTCGCGGAGCTCGAGCGCAAGCTCGACCCGAGCGCGATCCGCGCCAACGCGGCGCGCTTCTCGCTCGAGAACTTCCGCGCCGGCATCGGGCGCGCGATCGAAGAGGTGGTGAAGTGACTCGCAAGATCCCCATGGTCGACCTGAGCGAGCAGACGGACCGCCTCTGGCCCGAGCTCGAGAAGGCCGTGCACGACGTGCTGCGCTCCGGGCGCTTCATCCTGGGCCCGAACGTCGAGGCCTTCGAGCGCGAGGCCGCCGCCTTCCTGGGCACGCGCTACGCGATCGGCGTGGGCTCGGGCACCGACGCGCTGGTGCTCGGGCTGCGGGCGCTCGGCATCGGCCCGGGCGACGAGGTGATCGTGCCCTCGTTCACCTTCTTCGCCACCGCCGAGGCGGTGAGCCTGATCGGCGCGAAGCCGGTGTTCGCCGACATCGAGCCCACGACTTACTGCCTCGAGCCCGACTCGGTGGCCAAGGCGATCGGCCTGCGCACGCGCGCGATCGTGCCCGTGCACCTGTTCGGTCACCCGGCCGAGATGGACGCGATCGCCGACCTCGCGCAGCGGCGCGGCCTGGCCGTGCTGGAGGACGCCGCGCAGGCCTTCGGCGCCGTGTACCGCGGGCGCAAGATCGGAGGCCTGGGCAACGCGGCGGCGTTCTCGTTCTTCCCGTCGAAGAACCTGGGCGCGTTCGGCGAGGCGGGCCTGATCGCGACCGACGACGAGGCGCTGGCCGACTCGGTGCGCAGCTTGCGCGCGCACGGCTCGCGCCAGCGCTACCACCACACCGAGATCGGCTACAACGCGCGCCTGGACGAGATCCAGGCGGCGCTCCTGCGCGTGAAGCTCCCGCACGTGGCGGTGTGGAACGACGCCCGCCGGCGCGTGGCCGCCAGCTACGACGAGGCGCTCTCCGGCGTGGCCGGCATCCGCACCCCGCGCATCGCGCCGGGCTGCACGCACGTGTTCCACCAGTACACGCTGCGCGTGCCGGCCGAGAAGCGCGCGGGGATCCAGAAGGCGCTCGACAGTCACGGCGTGTCGACCCAGGTCTACTACCCGATCCCGAATCACGCGCTGCCCATGTATGCGCCGGACGCGCCCAGCCTGCCCGAGACCGACGCGGCGGCACGCGAGGTGCTGTCACTGCCCATCTACCCCGAGCTGTCCGATGGCGACGTGCGCCAGATCGCGCACCTGCTGCGGGAGTCTCTCGCGCGCTAGCGCCCCCGGGCAGTCACCTGCGGCGGGCGATTCGGCCACTTCTGGAAGGTGGCGCGATGGCGCGCGAGCGCGCGCATGATGACCTCGATGTAGACCAGCTTCCGGATCAGGTAGCTGTGGGTCTCCTTCGGGTCGAGATACAGGTTGTAGAGCCGCCCGTACGGGTACTGCTGCAGCACGCCCGTGAAGCCGCCGGGATTCACCACGTCGGTCGAGTCGTCGGAGATCGACGTGGTCATGTACTTGTACTCGCCCACGCGCACCGCCGAGAGATTCACCGTGAGCCAGTAGTAGTGGAACTTGCGGTTCGAGAGACCCCCGGGCGAGAGCAGGAACGAGGTCTGGTCGATCGAGTCGATGAAGCGGTCGGTCGGCACGCGCTCGCCGACACCGGCCAGTGTCAGGAGGGTGGCGAACAGGTCGAGCTGCGCGAACAGCCCGTCGGACGCGCCTGGCGCGATCATGCCCGGCCACCAGAGCACGCCCGGCACGCGCACTCCGCCTTCCCAGGTGGAGCCCTTCGCGCAGCGGAACGGCGTGAACGCGGCATCGGGCCAGGTCTCCATCTCGGGTCCGTTGTCGGACGAGACGAACACGAGCGTGTTCTCGGCCTGGCCCGTGCGCTCGAGCGCGCGCGCGAGCCGGCCCACGATGTCGTCGAGCTCGATGATCGTGTCCTTGTAGGGGTGCTTCGACGGTGACTTGCCCCGGAACTTCTCGTGCGGGTAGTTGTCGAAGTGGGCGCCGCGCGTGCAGTGGTAGAGCAGCCACGGCTTCTTCTCGTTCGCCATGCGCTCGATGAAGCGCTCCGAGTAAGTCGCCCACTCGTCGTCGAGCCGCGACAGCACGGGGATCGTGACTTCCTCGACCATGCGCGGCTCCGCGCCGCGCGTGGCGTGCACCCAGCATTTGTTGAACGGCTCGTTCTTGACCCAGCGGGTGCGTTCGTCGCTGTAGACGATCTCGGGGAAGAAGTACGGATCGCGCCACTCGGTGTACATGTCGGACACCGAGAGGAAGCCGAAGAAGTCGTCGAAGCCGACGTTCTGCGGCTGTGACTCGAGGTTCTCGCCCATGTGCCACTTGCCCACCGCCTGCGTGGCATAGCCGGCCTGGGACAGGAGCTGCGCCAGCGTGACCTCGCCCGCGAGACCGCCGGGCATGCCGTACATGGGCGGGACCAGGAGCCCGTGGCGCATGGGCAGCCGGCCGGTCATGAGCGACGCCCGGGACGGCGTGCACGACGGCTCGGAGTAACACGAGGTGAGCAACAGCCCCTCGCGCGCCAGCCGGTCGATGTGCGGCGTGGGCGCGCCGGTCATGACCCCGCCGCCGTAGCAGCCGAAGTCGCCCCAGCCGACGTCGTCCATGAGCACGATCAACAGGTTCGGCTTGCGGCCGGTGCGCTGCTCGAGCGCCGCGAGCTTCGCGGCCGCGGCCGCCGCCTGCTCGGGGTGACGGAACACGGACTCGCGATTCGGGGCGATCTCTACCGTCGGGGTCGTGATCGGGTCATGGGCCACGGCTCATCTTACGTCACCGGCCGGCGAGGCGAGGGCCGCCCCGAGCCGAGCCCGCAAGTGCCGGAGGCACGCGCAGTGAGCCGCAGGCGAACGAAGTCAAACGGGCCCGCGCAGCACGTCCACTCGCGCCTGGGCGCGTTCCAGCGCTTCGCGCAGCTGCGCGACCTCTTCCAGCGGCGCGGCCACGCCGGCCTCGTCCAGCGCCCGGGCGGCGTTGGCGCGGCGCGCCTCGGCTTCCGTGGCGTCGATCTTGTCCGGCGCCTCGGCACTGGGCGCGAGCACGGTCACGCGCTCCTGAGTCACTTCGGCGAAGCCGCCGCCGAGCGCGAGCCGGCTCTCCCGGCCGCCGACCGAGAAGGTCAGCACGCCCGGGCGCAGCGCCGCCAGCAGCGGCGCGTGGCCCGGCAGCACGCCGAACTCGCCCTCGCTGCCCGGCGCGACGACCGAATCCGCGTCGGTCTCGACGACCGAGCGGCTGGGAGTCACCACCGAGAGCCGCAGACTCACTGCGCCTGCGCCTTCATGCGCTCGCCCTTCTCGCGCGCGTCGTCGACGCCGCCGACCATGAGGAACGCCTGCTCCGGCACGTCGTCGACCTTGCCTTCGATGATCTCCCGGAAGCTCTTGATCGTGTCTGCAATCTTGACGTACTTGCCCTCGACACCCGTGAACTGCTGCGCGACGAAGTTCGGCTGGCCCAGGAACTTCTGAATCTTGCGCGCGCGAGACACGACCAGCTTGTCGTCGTCGGACAGCTCGTCCATGCCCAGGATCGCGATGATGTCCTGCAGCTCCTTGTACTTCTGCAGCACCTGCTGCACGCCGCGCGCGACCTTGTAGTGCTCCTCGCCCACGACCAGCGGATCGAGGATGCGGCTGGTGGAGTCGAGCGGATCCACCGCTGGGTAGATGCCCAGTGACGCGATCTGCCGCGACAGCGTGATGGTCGCGTCGAGATGCGCGAACGTGGTGGCCGGCGCCGGGTCGGTGAGGTCGTCCGCGGGCACGTACACCGCCTGCACCGAGGTGATCGAGCCCTTGCGCGTGGAAGTGATTCGCTCCTGCAGCGCGCCCATGTCGGTGCCCAGCGTCGGCTGGTAGCCGACCGCGCTCGGAATGCGCCCGAGCAGTGCAGACACTTCCGAGCCCGCCTGCGTGAAGCGGAAGATGTTGTCGATGAAGAGCAGCACGTCGCGGCCCTCCTCGTCGCGGAAGAACTCCGCGACCGTGAGCGCCGAGAGACCCACGCGCGCGCGCGCGCCGGGCGGCTCGTTCATCTGGCCGTAGATCAGCGCGGCCTTCTCGATGAC
>DATKAO010000073.1 GCA_035498015.1 Myxococcota bacterium | reverse complement strand
TTCGCGCGCTGCGCAAGGAAGCGAGCAGCGAGCTCGCGACCCTGAAGCGGAACCACCGCGACGTCGCGCGGATTCTCGGCAAGGTGTCTGCCGCGGCGGAGGGATCGTGGCGGCAGGTGAAGCGCTCCGCGGACACGCTGCTCGCCGACGCGGTGAACAGCGCCAGCTCGCTCGTGAAGCGCCTGAAGAAGGCCATCCCGCGCTGACTCATGCTCGCTCCGGCGAGTCACTCCGGCCGGCTCCGGATCGAGCAGCTCTCGGAGACTAGTGCGCTCGCGAGCCTCGCGAGCGGGCCGGAGGGGCTGACTCACGCCGAGGCGCGCCGCCGGCTCGAGGAGTTCGGGCCGAACCTGATCGTGGAGCTGCGCCGCGAGTCACTGGCGGTGCGGCTCTTGCGCGAGTTCGTGCACTTCTTCGCGGTGATTCTCTGGATCGCCGCGGGCCTGGCGTTCTTCGCCGAGTGGAGCGCGCCCGGGCAGGGCATGGCGAAGCTCGCCTGCGCCATCGTCGTGGTGATCATCGTGAGCGGCGTGTTCTCGTTCTGGCAGGAGTACCGTGCGGAGCAAATCCTCGCGGTGCTCCGGAAGCTCCTGCCCCAGCAGGTCGCAGCGGCGCGCGGCGGCAAGGTGCTGAAGGTCGGGCGCACGGAGCTCGTGCCCGGCGACGTCGTCCTGCTCGAGCAGGGCGACCGCGTGCCCGCCGACTGCAGGCTGATCGAGGCCTTCGGCGTGCGCGTCGAGGACGCGGCAGTCACCGGCGAGTCACTGCCGCGGACGCGCTTCGCAGGGCCGGTGAACGGCGGCGACCTCATCCACGCCCGGAACATCGTGCTCGCCGGCACCACGCTCGTCACCGGCCAGGCGCGCGCGGTCGTCTTCGCGACCGGCATGCGCACCGAGTTCGGCAGGATCGCGCAGCTCACGCAGACGGTCGGCGACGTGGTGTCTCCGTTGCGGACCGAGATCGCGCGCCTCTCGCGCGTGATCGGCGTCGTGGCGGTCGCGATCGGCGTCCTCTTCTTCGCGGTGGGCCGCTTCGTGGGCGTGCCCTTCTGGAACGCCTTCATCTTCGCCATCGGCATCATCGTGGCGATGGTGCCGGAGGGCCTGCTGCCCACGCTCACGCTCGCGCTCGTGCTGGCGAGTCAGCGCATGGCGAAGCGGAACGTGCTGATCCGCCACCTGTCCTCGGTCGAGACACTCGGCTCGACGACGGTGATCTGCACCGACAAGACCGGGACGCTGACTCAGAACCGCATGCTCGCGCGCGAGCTCCTCGTCGGCATGGAGCGCGTCTCCGTCGACGCAGCGCAGGCGGGATGCGCGCTGGTGACGAGTCACGAGCCGCTCTTTCTCGGCGCGGGCCTGTGTCACGACCTCCGGTCGGTCGAGGAGCGCGGCGAGACGACGTTCCTCGGCGACCCGATGGAGGTCGCGCTGGTGGCGCTCGCGCGCCAGGCGCTGCCCGAGCTCGACGCGCACCGCCGGCTCGACGAGATTCCGTTCGACGCCGACCGCATGCGGCTGTCGACGATCCACGAAATGTCGTCCGGTCCCGCGCTCTGGTGCAAGGGCGCGCCGGAGTCCGTGCTGCCGCTGTGCGACAGCATCCATCGCGACCGCGAAGTCACTCCGCTCTCGACGGAGCTCCGCGCGCGCATCCGCGCCGCCCAGGAGGACATGGCCGAGCACGGCTTGCGCGTGCTCGCGTTCGCGCATCGTCCGCTCGAGCCGGTCTGGGACCACAAGTCACTCGAAGAGCACCTCGTCTTCAGCGGGCTCGTCGGGCTCGAGGACCCGCCGCGGCCGGAGGTCCCGGAGGCGGTCCGGAAGTGCCGCGCGGCCGGCATCCGCGTCATCGTGGTGAGTGGCGATCATCCGCGAACGGCGCGCGCGATCGCGCGCGAGGTCGGCCTCATCGAGTCCGATGCTGCGCGCGTGATCGCCGGCGACGAGCTCCGCGCACTCACCGACGTCCAGCTGTCGGTCGCGCTCGACGCGCCCGAGATCGTCTTCGCCCGCGTGCAGGCGGACCAGAAGCGGCGCATCGTCGACGTGCTCAAGCAAAAGAAGCACGTCGTGGCAGTCACCGGTGACGGAGTGAACGATGCACCGGCGCTGAAGAGCGCCCACATCGGCATCGCCATGGGCCGCAGCGGCAGCGACGTGGCGAAGGAAGCGTCCGACATGGTGCTCCTCGACGACAACTTCGCGAGCATCGTGAACGCGATCGAAGAGGGGAGGGCCGTCTTCGCGAACATCCGCAAGTTCCTGACTTACATCCTGGCGCACAACGTACCCGAGCTGGTGCCGTATCTCGCGTTCTCGCTGTTCGCCATCCCGCTCCCGCTCACGCCGATCCAGATCCTGGCCATCGACATGGGCACCGACTCACTGACCGCGCTCGGGCTCGGCGTCGAGAAGCCCGACCCGGCGCTCATGCGCGTGCCCCCGCGCTCCCAGCACCAGCGACTCTTCGACTGGAGCCTCGCGCTGCGCGCGTATCTGTTCCTGGGACTGATCGAGGCGGTGGCCTCGCTGGCCGCCTTCCTGTTCGTACTGCGCGGTGCGGGTTGGAGCTACGGCGCCATGCTCGGCGCGGAGGACCCGCTCTATCTGCGCGCCACCACCGCCTGTCTCAGCGCGATCATCGCGCTGCAGATCGTGAATGTCTTCCTGTGCCGCAGCCCCGATCGCTCGCTCGCTTCGACGGGCCTCCTCGGCAACCCACTGATTCTCTGGGGCGTGCTGCTCGAGGTCGGCCTGATCGCGGCGATCGACTATACGCCGCTCGGGAACGCGGTGTTCGGAACGGCGCCGATCGGCACAGAGGTGTGGCTCTTCGTGCTGCCGTTCGCGGCGGCGTTGCTCGTGCTCGAGGAGCTCCGCAAGTGGTGGGTCCGCGGGCGAGCGCTTCGGAGCTAGAGTCACTCGGGGTCGTCCGAGCGCGCCGCGGGCGGCGCCGTGGCGTACAATCGCGGGCATGAGCGAGCCGGCAAGCGCCCCCAGCGACCACTCCGGCGTCGTCTTCCCGCCGCCGTTCATCTACGTGCTCTTCTTCGCGGGCGGCCTCGTCCTCGACCGCTTCGCGCCGCTGCCGCAGCCGCCCGCTGTCGTCGCGCGCCCGCTCGGCGCAGTGTTCGTGCTCGCCTTCGTCGCCCTCACGGTCGCGAGCTTCCGGCACTTCTGGTCGGCGGGCACGAGCATCGTGCCGGTGCGCCCGACCACCGCGCTCGTCGTCGGCGGTCCCTACCGCTTCACGCGCAACCCGATGTATCTCGGGCTCCTCCTGCTCTACGCCGGGGTCTCCTTGCTGGCCGGCCTGGTCTGGCCGCTGCTCCTGGGACCGGGGCTCGTGTGGGTGGTCGGCGAATGGTGCATCGGTCCCGAGGAGCGGTATCTCGCCGGGAAGTTCGGCGACGAGTATCACCGCTACCGGGCGCGCGTGCGGCGCTGGATCTGACGCTTCCAAGCCTGCATCGAGACAGTGTAGACTCGGGTAGACATGCAGCGAATGCTCGCGCTTCTCGTAGCTCTGGCCGTTGGCCTCTTGGGAGTGACCGCCCAGGCCGCGGGACCGTTCCTCAAGGAATCGGCACTGTGCCACATCTTCGACTCTGGCCTCGGCTTCGGGCAAGACACCTTCGGCTCGTTGCAGCTCGATACGAAGGGCAACTTCACCGGCAAGCTCCAGATGATCACGCCGTACCACAAGAAGGCTCGCTTCCCGACCACTCTGTTTTGCTGGGTCGAGTGCAATCGGGACCAGTACGGCGGACTGCCTTGTGGCCCGTCCGAGCTCAAGGAGGGCCAGAAGTTCTCGGTCAAGGCGAGGGGCATGCGGGACTCACTTCCCGCTTCCTGCGACTCACCGGTTCTGAAGGTGTTGGGAGCAGCGGGGGCCTTCGAAGTCACCTGCGAAGGGAACCTCGCCGGCCCCTGACGCCTCGGCTGTCAGCCCCTCACGGGAGTCGCAAGATCCAACGTTCCAATCTCGATTGATTCGCGGACTTGGCCCGCTCTGTCCAGTCCGGGCTAGAATCAGTTCATTCGCTCGGCACTCCCAGTCTGGGTCTCGTTGGCGCTCGCAGTCGAACTGAGTGGCTGTGCGTCGCCTCTGAGTCAAGAACGCGAGGCTCTGGACTACTACGCGCAGGCGTACGAAGGAGACGTCGAGACGCGCGGCCTGCTGATCGACGACGATCCCGAGCTCCAAACCTATCTCGACTCTGTCGGGGCCGCGATCGCAGCACAGGCTCCCGGCGGCCCGATCCAGCTCCGGATCGCTGTGAGGCGCAGTCCCGCGATGGGTGCCATGGTACTCAGCAACGGAGCCGTGTACCTGGACGCGGGCCTTCTCGCCCGCGTCGCCGACGAGTCCCAGCTGGCCCTTGTGATCGGATACTGCCTGTATTGGATCGCGCCCGATCGCCTGGCGAGCACCTACTCCGAAACTAGAAGCAAGCGGACGGCGGCTCGTGTCTGGCGGGCCCTGGGACCGATCGCGACACTGCCGGCTTCGAGCATCGAGAAGTCACTCGATCAGGACGTGCGCCACCGAGTTGACGAGGCCGATGCCGCGGCCATGGAGTGGCTCGCCCGGGCCGGCTTCAGGAGCGAGGCGGCCCCCGAGCTCTTCACCGCGCTCGGCGCGCCCACGGACCCGGACTCATGGAAGACGCGATATCAGGAGCGAAGGGAGCACTGCGCGTCGCTCGTGCAGAGCGGGGCGGTCCCGGCCAATCCGGCCGGGCGCAACGATGTAGCCGCCTTGCGCGCTGCGCTCTCGCGAGTCAGCCTCGAGAGCGTTCGGCTCGAGGTTGCGGGCGGCGAGTATGCTCGCGCGCTCCGGGATACGGAGCTCGTTCGCCAGCGCTACGGCGACAGCGCGCCATTGCATTACCTGCAGGGCAAGAGTGAGCTGTTGATCCAGTCATTCGATCGCTCCGAGGGTCACATGCGCCGCGCGCTCGTGCTCGATCCCGCGTATCGGCCCGCCCAGCGCGGGCTGGGCGAGGTCTTGCTCGCGAAGGGTGACTCCACGGGAGCTGCGGCGATCTTCACGGACTATCTACGAGCGGACCCTCACGCCCCGGACGCGGGGATCGCACTTGCCCTGCTGCGGAAGACGGAGGGGCGAGACCCGAACCAGAAGCTGTCCGCCCTGAAACGGATCGCGATCCTCCAAGTCGAGCCCGCGCTCCCGCTCATTCAATACTTGACCGACGCAGACTTCTTCAACGAGCTCCGGGCGGGTGCTGCAGAGGTTCAAGACACCGCGCACAAGCTCCTTCGTTTGCGCGGCTTCGATCCCAAGCTCCTGGAGCTCGACGGTACGATCTTCGACACGCGACCCGAGCTGCGCTTCCAGCTGACTCAGGCCCAGCAGACGGGAGAGGACGCGCTGCGCCGCCTCCGTACGGCGGACCGGACCGGAGCCCAAACGGCATTCCGCGGCAGCCTCGACGAGATCCACCAGCTGGCGGCGCTCGTGGGAGCGGATGCCGTCCTGTTCACGCGTCTAGAGATTGGAGGCCCTCACGGATTGCTGGTCAAGGACCGTATGTTCACTGTCGCGACCTGCCTCGTCGATGCAAACACGGGCGAGCTGATCTACGTCGACTCGTCGGACGGCGGGCGCTACCCCTGGGCTTACTCGGAGATGGCGGAGCTCGCGCTCGCAAAGCTCAAGCGGTAGCTGACCGCATGAGTCTTTGGTGGACCGCTACGACCCGCCGTTCGAGTTCACGGGGAAGATCGACAAGCTGACGTTCAAGCTCGAGCCGCCGCCCAAGGTCGCGAGCTCGGGCACGGAGTGAGATGCTCCGAGGCGTATACTTCGCGCCGTGAGCGATCTCGACCTGTCCCGACTGACCGTCGCGCGCGCTGCCCGGGCGCTGCGTGCGCGCGAGCTCTCGCCGCTCGAGCTGACCGAGTCGTACCTGCGTCGGATCGAGCTGCTGAACCCGAAGATCAACGCGTACATCACCGTGTCCGCGGAGCGCGCGCGGGCCGACGCGCGAC
>DATKAO010000072.1 GCA_035498015.1 Myxococcota bacterium | reverse complement strand
ATCCTGCCGAGCCACGGCGACACCACCATCAACCTGCACGAGCGCTACTACGCCGCGCGCGGCGACCGGGTCGAGGCGGTGTGGCCGATCGTCGGGCGCGGAAAATTCGTCTAGGCATGCCGAAGCTCGTCGTGACCGGTGCGAACGGAGCGCTCGGACGCGTGTTGCTCGAGCGCGCGCTCGCGCGGCCGGAGGTCGAGCTCGTCGCGCTCGTGCGCTCGGCGCGCGCGGCGGCCCAGCTCGCGCCGCTCGCGTCGGAGCGCGTGCGGGTCGCGCGCGTGGCCTGGAGCGACGCCGCCGGCCTCGCCGCCGCCTGCGCCGGCGCCCAGGGCGTCCTGCACCTCGCCGGGATCCTGATCCCGACCAAGGACGAGGGCTACGAGGGCGCGAACGTGGAGACGACCCGCGCGATCTGCGCCGCCGCCCGCGCGGCCGGCGCGGCGAAGCTCGTGCTGGTCTCGGCGCTGTTCGCGGACGCGAGGTCGGCCAACGCGTACTACGCGAGCAAGGGCCGCGCCGAGGAGGTGACGCGCGCGAGCGGGCTCGCCTACACCATCGTGCGCTGCCCGCTGCTGCTGGCCTGCGATAGCATCGGCTCGCACGTGCTGGCCAAGGAGACCAAGCTGCCGGTGGCGTTCCTGCTCGCAGGCGGCGGGAACCTGGAGCAGCCCGCCGACGCGCGCGACGTCGCCGAAGCCGCGCTCAACGCCGGGCTCGATCCCGACTGCGCGCGCGACGCCGCCTACGACCTGGTCGGCCCCGAGTCGCTCTCGCGGCGCGAGCTCCTGTCGCGCTGCGCGCGCCTGCGCGGCAAGGCGCCGGTCGTGGTGCCCCTGCCCGCCGCGTTCGCACGGCTCGCCTGCGGGCTGCGCGAGAAGCTGCTCGGCCCCGGCTTCTCGCCCGACGTGCTCGACGTGATCCTCGACGACGTCTGCCTCGACCCGCAGCCCGCCGCAAAGGCGCTCGGCGTCGCGCTCACGCCCCTCGACGCCACGCTCGAGCGCACGCTCGAGCTCGAGGCCGCCGCTTGAGCGAAGCCGCGCAGGACGCCCGGCCGCGCCGCGCGGCGCCGCTCTGGCAGAAGCTCGCGCCGTGGCTCGTCACCGCGCTCTGCTTCTACTTCCTGTGGCGCCGGATCGAGGGCACGGCCGCGCGCAACGGCCAGGACGTGGCCACCTACATGCGCCAGGTGCTCGACGCCGTGCGCTGGGGGCCGTGGCTCGCCCTGATGATCCCCTACTCGCTGCTGTACCTGGTGATCGACACCGCGGTGGTCTGGCGCGCGATCAACTGGTTCAACGCGCCGGTCCGCTACCGCGACGTGCTGCCGATCCGCGCCTCGGCATACATCATCTCGATCCTCAACGAGCAGGTCGGCAAGGGCGCGATCGCCCTCTACATGAACCGGCGCCACGGCATCCCGGGCTGGGAGATCGGTTCGAGCATGCTGTTCATCATGGTCTGCGAGGTGTACTCGCTCCTGTCGTGGGCGACGCTCGGCTGGGGGATCGCGCACGACGCGCTGCCGCACGAGTTCGACCTCATCCCGTGGCTCGCCGCCGCGGGGGCGGTGCTCTTCGCGCTGCTCACCGCGTTCTTCGCGGGGAAGCTCGGTGTCGGGGCGCAGCTGCGCGAGCGCGCGATCTTCCGCGCCTTCCGCCAGGCGCGGCCGTGGCACTACCTGGTGATCATCGCGATCCGGGCGCCCTCGATCGTGGTGGCCGTCGTGGTGTACACTGCGGCGGCTCACCTCTTCGGGATCGAAGTGAGCCTGCGCCAGATGATGGGCTACGTGCCGGTCGTGTTCTTCGGCGCGGCCTTTCCCACGCCGATGCGCGCCGTCGCGGTCACGCTGTGGGTCGTGCTGTTCTCGAGCTACGCCGGCGCCGCGTCGATCTTCGGCTTCGTGCAGCACAACTTCTTCGTGTTCTTCAACGCGGCGATCGGGCTGTGCTTCCTGCGCCGCGCCTACCGCGAGCTGATGGAGCGCTAGGCCGCTCGCCCTAGGCCCCGCCCATCATCACGATGCCTTCGAGGAACTCCGAGAAGCTGTTCGTGATGGGCGCGACGCTCGCGGCACTCGGCGCCTTCGCGTTCACCGAGCAGACCGGCGCGCCGTCCTCCTTGCGCAGGTCGAAGACGAAGAGCTCGTCCGCGCCGTCCGAGCCGAAGGCGAAGAAGCCCTTCAGGCTGCTCGCGATGCCGTGCTGGCGGTTCTCGTCGAGCACGCGCTCGAGCGGGAAGAACTCGATGTAGCCCGTGTCGTACGGGATCTTCCCGCGCGCGCAGCTGCACGCTTCCATGAAGCGCACGTAGGTCCGAGGCAGGTTCGGCGGGGCGTGTTCCTGAAACTGCTTCACCGTAGTCGGGTCGGGCGCGGGGTCTCGGGCCAGGCGGAATCTCGGGTTGCGAAGCAGCTTCTGAACGTCCATCCGCTCCTCCTGTGCACGAGTGCGGGTCTCCCCGCAGTATACGCCTCACGCGCGGAACATGAAGTACACCGCCCCGAGCATGCACAGCCCCGACCACAGGAAATCGAGCTTCACGGGGCTCTGCATGTAGACGATCGAGAACGGCACGAAGACCAGCAGCGTGATGACCTCCTGCAGGATCTTCAGCTGCGGCAGGGTCAGCGCGGTGTAGCCGATCCGGTTCGCAGGGACCTGGAGCAGGTATTCGAACAGCGCGATGCCCCAGCTGACGAGCGCCGCGATCCACCAGGGCCGGTCGGCCAGGTTCCGCAGGTGCGCGTACCAGGCGAACGTCATGAAGGTGTTCGAGAGGACGAGCAGAGCGCCGGTGGTGAGGAAGACGCGAGTCATGCGGCGAACATAGCGGGCGGGTTGCTAGCGGAGCTTCTCCGGCAGCTCGCCGGCAGGGCACGCCTGCCACGGACCCTCGAGCGCGGCCGCGCACTCGACCCCGCCGGCGGCGCGCCGGTAGTAGCGGCCGTCGAGCCAGTACGCGCCCGGCGCCGACGGCACGGCGAAGAGCTGCAGCTTGGGGTCGAACACGAGCGGCACGCCCTGCGGGGTCAACGCCCTGTAGCCGGGCGCTTCGGCGGCGGGCGCGGGGCGGCCGGGCGGCGCCGACGCTGGAGCGGTCGCACAGGCCGCGGCCAGGAGCGCCGCGCCGGCGAGTACGGCCGCGCGCCTCACACCGCGCTCGCGGGCCGGCGCAGCGACAGCGCGCGGTCGGCGATCGAGGCCAGGGTCGTGAGCGCGAGCAGAAACGCGACCCAGCGGGTCGGCCCGGCCAGCGACTCGGCGCCGAGCGCGACGAGCAGCGCCCCGCCCAGCGGCACGAAGTAGAACACCCCGTTCCAGCGCCCCAGCGCGCTCATGCGCAGCTGCCCGGCGCGGTGCAGCCAGTACGAGTCGATCACGTACTGCGCGAACGCGAGCGCCACCAGCACCGGCAGGACCCACGGCACCGCGCCGCGCGCGGCGGCGGCGAACAGGCCGCCGTCGACGAAGCTGAAGTCGGCGAAGTGGTCGAGCGCGCGGCCGACGCCGCTGG
>DATKAO010000071.1 GCA_035498015.1 Myxococcota bacterium | reverse complement strand
GCCTTCGCCACCGAGTTCGGTCTGCCGATCGTGCGCGTGGTCGAGGGCGGCGAGCTGCCGTTCGAGGGCGAGGGCGTCGCCGTGAACTCCGGCTTCCTCGACGGCCTGCCCACGACGGAAGCCAAGGAGAAGATGATCGCGTGGCTCGAGGAGCACGGCGTGGGCAAGCGCGCCGTGAGCTACAAGCTGCGCGACTGGCTGTTCAGCCGGCAGCGCTACTGGGGCGAGCCGTTTCCCGTGATCCACACCGAGGACGGCAAGGCGAAGCTCGTGCCCGAGTCACAGCTGCCCGTGCGGCTGCCCGAGCTCGAGGACTACCGTCCGACCGGCAGCTTCGAGGCGCCGCTGGCCAAGGTGCCGAAGTGGGTCGCCACGACCGACCCCGACACCGGCCGGCCCGCGCAGCGAGACACGAACACCATGCCGCAGTGGGCCGGGAGCTGCTGGTACTACCTGCGCTTCACCGACCCGCACAACGACAACGCCCCGTTCTCGCCCGAGGCCGAGCGCTACTGGATGAACGTCGACCTGTACGTGGGCGGCGCGGAGCACGCGGTGCTGCACCTGCTCTACGCGCGCTTCTGGCACAAGGTGCTCTACGACCTGGGTCTCGTGCACACGAAGGAGCCGTTCCAGAAGCTGCTCAACCCCGGCATGATCCAGGGCAAGAGCTACCGCCTGTTCCGCGACGACTCACAGGCCACGCCCAAGTACTTCTCGCGCGCCGACGTGCGCTTCGAAGGCGAGACCCCCCTGCACGTGGGCTCGGGCGCCGAGCTCAGCGAGGAGTGGGTCGAGCCCGGCCAGGTGCGCTGGCGCGAGGGCAAGGCGCTGGCGCCGAACACCGACGTCGACCTCGAGGAAGTGATCGAGAAGATGTCGAAGAGCCGCGGAAACGTGGTGAGTCCCGACGAGGTGATCGAGGAGTTCGGCGCCGACGCGATGCGCCTGTACGAGATGTTCATCGGCCCGCTGGGCAAGGCCGCGCCCTGGTCGACCGACGGCGTTCCCGGCGTCGCGCGCTTCCTCGGGCGCGCGTACCGGCTGGTGCTCGAAGAGCACGAGGGCGGCGATCGGCTGCGCGCGTTCGCGCCCGGTCCGGGCAGCGACGAGCAGAGGCGCCTCCTGGCGCGCACGATCGCGAAGGTGACCGAGGACTGCGAGAAGCTCGAGTTCAACACCGCGATCTCGCAGCTCATGGTGTTCGTGCGCGACGTCGAGAAGGACGCGCCGGTCACGCGCGCGCTGGTCGAGCCGTTCGTGCTCATGCTCGCCCCGCTGGCGGCGCACCTGGCCGAGGAGCTGTGGGAGTGCCTGGGCCACTCCGAGTCACTCGCGCGGGCGCCCTGGCCGGTGGCCGATCCGGCGTTCCTCGCCGTGGACGAGGTCGAGATCAGCGTCCAGGTGGCGGGCAAGCTGCGCGCGCGCGTGCGCGTGCCGGCCGACGCGGACGAGGCCGCGGTGCGCGCGGCCGCGCAGGCCGACGAGAACGTGCGCAAGCACCTGGCCGGGAAGGAGCCGCGGCGCGTGATCTTCGTGCCGGGGCGGCTGATCAACCTGGTGCCGTGAGGCGCGTCCTCTTCCTCATCCCGAGCCTGCGCCTGGGCGGCGCGGAGCGCGTGGTGACGCTGCTCCTGCAGAGCCTGCCGCGCAGTCACTTCGAGCTGCACCTGGGGCTGGTCGAGCACGCGGGCGAGTTCCTGTCGCAGATCCCGGCCGACGTGACGGTGCACGACCTGGGCGCGGGCCGCGTGCGGCGCGCGCTCCTGCCGCTGGCGCGGCTCACGCGGCGCCTGCGGCCCGACGTGATCGTGCCCAACCTGGGCTATCTCAACCTCTTGATCCTGGCCGCGCGGCCGCTCCTGCCGCGCGGCACGGCGGTGGTGCCGATCGAGCACACCACGCTGTCGGTGGAGGTCTCCGAGCAGGGCCGCCCGGCGCTGTGGCGCGCGGCCTACCGGCTGCTGTACCCGCGCGCGCAGCGCATCGTGGCCTGCTCGCACGCGATCGCCGACGACCTGGTCTCGAGCTTCGGGCTCGACCCGGCGCGCATCCGCATGATCCGCAATCCGATCGACGAGTCACGCATCGAGTCGGCGCTCGCGCACGGCAGCTCGCCGTTCAGCGGCGACGGCCCGCACGTGGTCGGCGTGGGGCGACTCAGTGCCGTGAAGGGCTACGACCGGCTGATCGAGGCGTTTGCGCTGCTGGTGACCGGCGGGATCCGCGCGCAGCTCTGGCTGGTGGGAGACGGACCGGACCGCGCGGCGCTCGAGGCGCAGAGCGCGGGGCTCGGTCTCTCCGACCGCGTGCACTTCGCGGGCTACCAGGCCGAGCCCTACCCGTGGATGCGCTTCGCGCACGTGTTCGCGCAGAGCTCGCGCCGCGAGGGGCTGCCGGTGGCCGTGCTCGAGGCGGCGGCGTGCGGCGCGCGGCTGGTGGCCTTCGATTGTCCCGGCGGCACGCGCGAGATCGTCTCGGCCATTCCGGGCGCGCAGCTCGTGGCCGACGGCGACGTGCGCGGGCTCGCGCGCGCGCTGGCCCGCGCGCTCGGCCCCGAGCCGCCGCCGCGCGCGCGTCTGCCGGAAGAGTTCCGCCTGGCGCACGTGATTCGCGACTACACCGAGCTCCTCGTAAATCCCGAGGCTGCGGGATAACTTCGCGCGATGGCCGAAGGCGCTGCATTCAAGACTCCGAAGGGCTGGGAAGCGGTGATCGGGCTGGAGGTCCACGCCCAGCTCAAGACTCAGTCGAAGCTCTTCAGCTCGGCGCCCAACGCGTTCGGCGCGCCGCCCAACTCACAGACCACCGAGGTCGACCTCGGCCTGCCCGGCGTGCTGCCGGTGCTGAACGAGAATGCCGTCGAGCTGGCGGTGCGCGCCGCGCTGGGCCTGGGCTGCGAGCTGCAGCCGCTCTCGACCTTCGCGCGCAAGCACTACTTCTATCCCGACCTGCCCAAGGGCTATCAGATCTCGCAGTACGACGAGCCGTTCGCCAAGCGCGGGGCGGTGCCGCTGGAAGACGACGGCGAGCCGCGCGCGATCGGGCTCACGCGCATCCACATGGAAGAGGACGCGGCCAAGAACGTGCACGACGACGCGGTGACCGGCGGCGGGGTGACTCACGTCGACCTGAACCGCGCGGGCGCGCCCTTGATCGAGATCGTGTCCGAGCCGCAGATCCACTCGCCGGCCGAAGCCGGCGCCTACCTGCGCAGCCTGCGCCAGGTGCTGCGCTATCTCGACGTGTCCGACGCCGACATGGAGAAGGGCCAGTTCCGCTGCGACGCCAACGTCTCGGTGCGGCGCGTGGGCGACCCCAAGCTCGGCACGCGCACGGAGCTCAAGAACCTGAACTCGTTCCGCTTCGTCGAGCGCGCGATCGCGCACGAGATCGAGCGCCAGGTCGAGCTGATCGAGGCGGGCGGCAAGGTGAGTCAGGAGACTTTGCACTGGGACGACCGCGCGGGAAAGTCGAGCCCGATGCGCGGCAAGGAGCATGCGGACGACTACCGCTACTTCCCGGACCCCGACCTGCCGCCGCTGCGTCTCGAGCCCGCCTGGCTCGAGGCACAGCGCAAGAAGCTGCCCGAGCTGCCGCAGGCGCGGCGCGCGCGCTACCGCGAAGCCTTCGGGCTCCCGGCCTACGACGCGGCGGTGCTCACCGAGGACCGCGACGTGGCCGACTTCTTCGAGGCCGTCGTCCAGGCGCACGGTCAGCCGAAGGCGGTCTCCAACTGGGTCATGCGCGACGTGCTCGCGGCGGCGACCGAGGCGGGCAAGCCGCTGCGCGAGCTGCCACTCACTCCGGCGCATCTGGTGGAGCTCTTGAAGCTGGTCGACGCGGGGCGGATCACCGCCGCTTCGGCGCGCGAGGTGTTCGCCGAGATGGCGCAGAGCGGCCAGCGCGCCGAGGCGATCGTGCGCGCGCGCGGGCTCGAGGCGGTCTCGGACGCCGGCGCGCTCGAAGAGCACGCGCGGGCGGTGATCGCGGCCAACGCGCCGCAGGTCGCGAAATACCGGGCGGGAGACAGCAAGCTTCTGAACTTCTTCGTGGGCCAGGTCATGAAGGCCACGGGGGGCAAGGCCGATCCTGCGCGGCTGCGCGAGGTCCTGACCCGACTTCTCGCGTAGCGCGGCGCTCATTCGACACACAGGGGGGAACCATGCGCAGGCAAGCGCTGGTGGGAATCGCCGCGGCGCTGCTGGCCGCGGCGTGCGGCGGACGCGAGCGCGAGCAGGCTGCGCCGGGCGAGGCGCCCGCGGCCGCGACGCCCGCCGGCGGCGCGGTGGAAGGCGAGGCGGTCGACGACGCGCGACTGCGCGGCGCCGACGCCGACGTGGGCGAGTGGCTCACGACCGGCCGCACCTACGCGGAGCAGCGCTACAGCCCGCTCGACCAGATCAACACCAGCACGGTCGGGCGCATGCACGAAGTGTGGAGCTTCGAGACGGGACTCACTCGGGGCCACGAAGCCACGCCGATCGTCCACGACGGCGTGATCTTCTTCACCGGCTCGTGGAGCGTGGTGTTCGCGCTGGACGCGCGCAGCGGCAAGCAGCTGTGGCGCTGGGACCCGGCGGTCGAGAAGATCGTCGCGCAGAAGGCCTGCTGCGACGTGGTGAACCGCGGCGTCGCGCTCTACAAGGGCAAGGTCTACGTGGGCGTGCTCGACGGGCGGCTCGCGGCGCTGGACGAGAAGACCGGCACGCCGGTCTGGCAGGTGCTGACCGTCGACCAGTCACTCCCCTACACGATCACCGGCGCGCCGCGCGTGATCGACGGCAAGGTGATCATCGGCAACGGCGGCGCCGAGCTAGGGGTACGCGGCTACGTGTCGGCCTACGACGCCGAGTCCGGGAAGATGCTCTGGCGGACTTACACCGTGCCGGGTGACCCCTCGCAGCCGTTCGAGTCCAAGGCGCTCGAGCAAGCGGCCGAGACCTGGAAGGGGGAGTGGTGGAAGCTCGGCGGCGGCGGGACCGTGTGGGACTCCATGGCCTACGACCCCGAGCTGAACCTGTTGTACGTGGGCACGGGCAACGGCTCGCCGTGGGTGCGCGAGCGGCGCAGCCCGGGTGGTGGCGACAACTTGTATCTCTCGTCGATCCTGGCGCTGAACCCGTCGAACGGCGAGCTGGTCTGGCACTACCAGACCACGCCCGGCGACAACTGGGACTTCACCGCGACCCAGCACATCATCCTGGCCGACCTGAAGCTCGGCGGACGCGTGCGCCAGGTGCTGATGCAGGCGCCGAAGAACGGCTTCTTCTACGTGCTCGACCGCAAGACCGGCGAGCTGATCTCGGCCGAGAAGTACGTGGAGGTGACCTGGGCGAGTCACGTCGACAAGTCGACGGGCCGGCCGGTCGAGAACCCTGGCCAGGACTACCGCGACGGGCTGGCGTTCGTGAAGCCCACGGCCTTCGGCGGTCACAACTGGCACCCCATGTCGTACAGCCCGAAGACGGGGCTCGTCTACATTCCGACTCACGACATCCTGGGCGCGTACCGCGCCGACCCCGACTTCAAGCCGCAGCCCGGCGCCTGGAACACGGCGACCGACTTCAACGTGTTCGCGCTGCTCTCGAAGGACACCATGAAGGGCGCGCTCGTGGCCTGGGATCCGGTCAATCAGAAAGAGGCCTGGCGCCATCCGTACGCGCTGCCCTGGAACGGCGGCCTGCTCTCGACCGGCGGGAACCTGGTGTTCCAGGGCACGTCCGACGCACGCTTCGTGGCCTACCGCGCGGACGACGGCGTGCAGCTCTGGGAGTCACACACCGGCACGGGCGTGATCGCCGCGCCGGTCACCTATCTGCTCGACGGCAAGCAGTACGTCTCCGTGGTCGCGGGCTGGGGCGGCGCCTTCGGCCTGGCGGCCGGCGACGTCGCGCGCGACGCCGCCGGCGACGGCAAGGGGCGGCTGCTCACCTACGCGCTCGGCTCGGCCGAGCCACCCGCTCCGCAGACCGTCCTCGACCGCATCACCGCGCCGGGCGAGGTCTACGACGGCGAGCGCATCTACCACAAGTACTGCGCCTCGTGTCACGGCGGCGCGGCCGTCGCGATGGTCGGCATGAAGGACCTGCGCAAGATCTCGCCGGAGACGAAGGCGGCGTTGCCCGACATCGTGCTGCACGGAGCGCTGCGCGGCGCCGGCATGCCCTCGTTCGGCCAGTATCTCGCCGAAACGGACGTGGCGAAGCTGCGGACCTATCTCGAGCATCGGGCCGAAGAGTCGGGCATTCACTGACCCGCGCAGCGACGCCCCTAGTCTTTGAACACCGGCGCCCGCTTCTCCAGGTTGGCCTTCACCGCCTCGACCTGATTGGGCTTCCCGATCAGCGATCGCTGCAGCTGCTCTTCGAGCAACAGCCCGTCCGCGACCGAGCCCTGCCACGACGCCTGCAAGAGCTTCTTGGCGGCCCGCACCGCGTCGGGGCTCCTGCCCGCGATCTCGCGCGCCAGCGCCAGCGCATCGTCGAGCGGCTTCTCCGAGACGCGCGTCGCCAGGCCGAGCGCGACCGCTTCGCTGCCCGACACGACCCGGCCGGTGAAGGTGAGCTCCTTCGCGACGTCGTCGCGCACCAGCCGGCGCAGCGTCTGCGTGCCGGACATGTCGGGGATGAGCCCCCACTTCACCTCCATGACCGAGAGCCGCGCGTCGGCGGTCACGAGGCGGATGTCGGCGCCCAGGGCGATCTGCAGGCCGCCGCCGTACGCAACTCCGTGTATGGCTGCGATCACGGGCATCGGCAGCTCCTGCCAGATCCAGGCCGCGAGCTGTGCGCGATTCGCCCCACTCTGCGAGCGCTCGAAGAGCTTCGGGTCCGCTTCGCCGCCGCCGCCGCTGCGCGGGCCGGCCATCGCCGCGAAGCTCCCCATGTCGAGGCCGGCGCAGAACGCGCGGCCCTCGCCCGAGAGCACCACCGCGCGCACGCTCCGGTCGGCCGCGAGCGCGCGCCCGGCCTCGCCCAGCGCCGTGAACATTTCGGAGTCGATCGCGTTCATCTTGTCGGTGCGAGTCATGCGCACGTCCGCGACGCCTTCTCGATATTCGATCCTCACTCGGTCGGACACGGCGGGCTCCTTCGTGGCGTGGGTGGACCGCCATCCTACCGCGACGCCTTGACGCTCCGCGAGCGACTGGGCAGCCTGAGCCACGGAGAACGCATCCACTGAGCGCGAATCTCTCCGCAGCGCCGCCCGACTGGAACGTCGAGCGCACCGATCGGGAGCCCGGCCGTGCCGATCTCGAGCTGAGCGGCCAGCTCTCACTGCGTGGTGCGTTCGCCGCGATCGCGCGCCTGCGCGAGCTGGTGGACGAGAGCGCGCGGCGGGTGCACATCGACCTGGGCCGGCTGCGCACGCTCGATGCCGCGAGCGCGGCCCTCTTGCTGGAGCTGCGCGACGAGCTGCGCGAACGCGGGCTGGAGACCGAGATCACGGGCGCCTCGGGCCGGGTCGACTCGATCCTGGAGCTGGTCGCGGCGCGCCCGCACGGAGTGACTCCGCGCGACAAGCGCGCGCACCCGGGCGTGGTCGAGCAGATCGGCTGGAACACGGCGTTGATCTCGCGCTTCGGGTTCGAGGTGCTCGACTTCGTGGGCCGCACGGTCGTGGCCGCGGGCGGCGCGATCCGCAACCCGCGGCGCATCCCCTGGCGCACCACGGTCTCGCTGATGGAGCGCTCCGGCGCCGACGCGCTGCCGATCGTCGCCCTGATCACCTTCCTGGTCGGGCTGGTCAGCGCCTTCCAGGGCGCGATCACCCTGCACCGTTACGGCGCCGACATCTTCGTGGCCGACGGCATCGCCATCGGAGTGACTCGCGAGTTCGGGCCGCTCATGGTCGCGATCGTCGCAGCTGGCCGCTCGGGCGCGGCGTTCGCGGCCGAGCTCGGCACGATGCGCGTGTCGGAAGAGGTCGACGCGCTGCGCACCATCGGCCTCGACCCGTTCCCCTATCTCGTGCTGCCGCGCGTGATCGCGCTCTCGGCCATGGTGCCGATCCTGGCGCTGCTCGGCGACGCCGTGGCGATCCTGGGCGGCGCGACCGTCGGCGTGCTCGGCCTCGACCTCACCTTCACCGCGTACATGACCGAGACGCGCCTGCGGCTCACCTTCTGGAACATCGCCACGGGCCTGATCAAGTCGCTGGCGTTCGCGATCGCGATCGCGCTGATCGGCTGCAAGTGGGGTCTGGCCACGCGCGGCGGCGCCGAGGGCGTGGGCCGCGCGACCACCTCGGCGGTCGTGACCATGCTGTTCTCGCTGGTGATCATCGACGCGGCCTGGACGCTGGTGTTCTATGCCTGGGACATCTGACCCACACATTTCGGTGTCGGGCGTCGCGGTCGGCTACGACGGCGAGGTGCTGCTCGAGAACATCGACTTCCAGGTCCGGCGCGGCGAGATCTTCGCGATCCTGGGCGGCAGCGGCAGCGGCAAGTCGACGCTGCTGCGCCACCTGATCGGGCTGGCCGAGCCGATGCGCGGCGAGATCCTGGTCGACGGCGCGCCGCCAGCCCTCGGCTCGAGCGCGCCGATCGCGGGCGTCTTGTTCCAATCCGGCGCGCTGTTCGGCTCGATGACCCTGGGCGAGAACGTGGGGCTGCCGCTCACCACCTGGACCGACCTGCCGCCCGAGGCCGTCGAAGCGGTGGTGCGCAGCAAGCTCGAGCTGGTCGGCCTGGGCGGCTTCGAGAACCACCTGCCGGCCGAGCTCTCGGGCGGCATGAAGAAGCGCGCCGGCATCGCGCGCGCGCTCGCGCTCGAGCCGCCGCTGGTCTACCTCGACGAGCCCAGCGCCGGGCTCGACCCGATCACCTCGGCCGAGCTCGACGAGCTCCTGCTCACGCTGAACCGCGGGCTCGGCACGACGCTTGTCCTGGTGACCCACGAGCTTCCCAGCATCTTCGCGATCGCGGGGCGCTGTCTCATGCTGGATCGGGAAGCCAAGGGTCCGATCGCGCTGGGCGCGCCCGCGGACCTGCGTGACCACAGCCGCGATCCGCGCGTGGTGGCCTTCTTCAACCGCAAGCCCGCGGTCGCCGAGGCGGAGTCATGAACCAGACGAACTACTACAAGCTCGGGGCTTTCGTGCTGGCCGGCATGGCGCTCACGATGGGTCTCTTGATCTGGCTGGGCGCGGCCGACTGGAACCGCGCGGCGCGGCGGCTCGTGACCTACTTCGACGAGTCGGTGCAGGGGCTCGAGGCCGGCTCGCCGATCAAGTTCCGCGGCGTCACCGTGGGCACGGTGTCCGAGATCTCGGTGGCGTCCGACCTGCGGCACGTGAGGGTCGTGAGTCTGGTGTACGAGGACGTGCTGCGCCGGCTCGGTCTGTCCGAGAGCCAGGGCAACGGCCTGCAGCAGTCGCCGAGCGGCGACCGGGTGCTGCGCATCCAGCTCGTCTCGCCGGGACTCACCGGCGTGAAGTTCCTGTCGATCGACTTCTTCGACGCGCGGCGCTTCCCCGAAGAGAAGCTGCCGTTCGATCCCGGCCCCGACTATCTGCCCTCGACGCCGTCGACGCTGAAGAGCATCGAGGAGGCGGCGGTCGACGTCGGCACGCAGCTGCCCATGCTGACCATGCGCGCGAGTGAGACGCTGCAGCGGCTGGCGGACTCCGTGGAAGACGTGCGCAACGTGCTGAAGCCGCTGCTCGCCGACGACGGCGCAGTGGTGCGCCTGCTCGCCCAGTACGAGCGCACCGGCGCGCAGCTCGAGAAGACCGCGGCCGCGGTCGAGACCGAGCTCAAGGCGGCCAAGCTGTCGACCACCACCGCTTCCGTGCGCGACGCCGCGGCCGCAGTCACGACTTTCTCGAACGAGGTCAGCGCCACCGCCGAAGACACGCGCGAGAGTCTCACGACGCTGCAGGAGACGCTCGACTCGGTGCGCGCGCTCACCGACTACCTCGAGCGCGATCCCGCCGCGCTCGTGCGCGGGCGTGCCGCGCCGCCGCCCGCCAAGGGTCCGCGCCCGTGAGACTCGCCGCCGCGTTCGCCGCCGCGGTCCTGGCCGCCGGCTGCCTGACTGCGCAGCCGCCGCTCGAGCCGCGCTACTTCACGCCGGTCGTGCCGCGCGCCTCGCCGCCCGACCCGACGCACGGCGGAGACCTGTTGCGCGTGCGCCGCGTGCGCGCTGCCGCCTATCTGCGCGACCGCATGGTGTGGCGAAACGGCGTGGAGATCGGCTTCTACGACCTGCTGCGCTGGACCGAGTCACCGGCGCGCTTCGCGCAGGCTGCGCTCGAGGACGAGCTGTTCGATCGGCGCGGCTTCGTGCGCACGAGCTCCGTGAACGCGGCCAGCCTGAAGTCGAGCCTCGAGGCCTTCGACGAGCTGCTCGCGCCCGCCCACGAGGCCGCGGTCGCGCTCGACGTGGTGCTCACCAACGCCAAGGGCGAGACGCTGATCGACCGCACGTTCGAGGCGCGCAAGCCGATCTCCGGCGGCGACCCCAAGGACGTGGCCGACGCGCTGGGCGCCGCGCTCGCCGAAGTCGTGGGCCAGGTCGGGACCGCGGCCGCCGAAGCTGCGGGCTCCCACGCTTTCTGAACCGTTTGGTAGCCTGTGCCCCCTCGGGTCGAAGTGCCCGGCCGTTCCGGGTATCCCATCCCGAAGCGCCCCCGCGCTGATCCGATACGAAAGCCATGCGCCGCATCACGCACCTGGTCCTCGCCGCCGCACTCGCGCTCGCGCCACGAATGGCCGCGGCGGCAGCGACGCCCGCGACGAACACGGCCTCGGACACGGACGTGGACCTGATCGACCAGGCCGCGCGCGAGGGCGACCTGCCCAGCGTGGGGCGCATCCTGTCGCGCGGGGTCTCCCCCGACGTGGTCGACCGCGACGGCTGGACGCCGCTCATGCACGCAGCGCTGAACGGCCGGCGCGAGGTGATCCTCCTGCTCCTGCAGAAGGGCGCCAACCCGAAGGTGAGGACGCCGCGGGGAGACACTCCGCTCCTGCTCACGGCGCAGCAGGAGGACGCGCGACTCACCGAAGCGCTGCTCGAGGCCGGCGCACCGGTCGACGAGGCCGACCAGAGCGGCCAGACCCCGCTCATGCGCGCCGCCGCGCGCGGCAACGTGGGCGTGGTGCGCGCACTGCTCCAGCACGGCGCGAATCCCAACGCGGCCGACCGCAGCGGCACGACCGCGCTGATCGCCGGCTCGATCGAAGGCCACGAGGACGTGGTGCGCGCGCTGCTCTACGGCAAGGCCGACACCGAGATCCGGCGGCGCGACGGGGCGACGGCGATCCTGGCCGCGGCGAAGCGCGGCCGCTCCAAAGTCGTGGAGGAGCTGATCCAGGGCAAGGCCGACGTGAACGTCGCCGGCCCCGACGGAATCACTCCGCTGATCTTCGCGGTGCGCGCCGGTGACCGCGAGCTGGTCGACGCGCTGCTCAAGGCGCACGCGGACCCGAACCGCGCCGCGGTCGGCGGAGACACGGCGCTCCACGCGGCTGCGCGCAAGGGCGATCCCGAGATCGCGCTCAAGCTGGTCGACGCCGGCGGCGACCCGCACCGCGTGAACGCGGACGGCGCGGAGGCGATCGTGGTCGCGATCGAGCAGTCACAAGAGAATGTGGCGCGCGTGTACGCGGGCAACACCTCCGGCCCGATGTTCACCGAGTCCGACGTACACACGCGCGGCAAGAACGGCCGCACCACGCTGCTCGACGCCGCCGCGCTCGGCATGCACCGCTACGCGCGCACGCTGATCGACGACGGCGCCGACGTCAACGTGCAGGACGACGACGGCCAGACCGCGCTGATCCTCGCTTGCGCCGGCAATCACTACGAGGCGGCCGAGGAGCTCTTGAAGTCGGGCGCGAAGGTCGACATTGCGGACAAGGAAGGCGCCACCGCACTCACTCACGCTTCGGTCCGTGGCTACGTCAAGATCTTGCGACTCCTGCTCGCGCACCGCGCCAGCGTCGACCCGCTGGCTGGAGCCGAGAAGCTCACGCCGCTCATGGGCGCGGCCGCCACCGGGAACCTCGAGGTCGCCAAGGTGCTGCTCGCCGCCGGCGCCGACCCGCTGAAGAAGTCGACGAGCGGCAAGAGCGCGCGCCAGCTCGCCGAAGCCGCGGGCTTCAAGCGCCTGGCGGAGGAGCTGGAGAAGGCCGAGAACGCGCCGCACGACGGCACGGGCGGCGTGCACGGCGTGCGCACGGCGCTCATGGAGGCGGCGGCGCGCGGCAACGAGGCCACGGTGCTCGAGGAGATCAAGTCCGGCTCGGCGGTGGATGCGCGCGACGGCGACGGCCGCACCGCGCTCATGATCGCCGCCGCAGCGGGTCAGAAGATGACCGTCGGGCTCCTGCTGAGCTCGGGCGCGCAGCTCGAGCTCAAGGATGACGGCGGGGCCACGGCGCTGCGCACCGCGGTCGCCTCGGGTCAGCTCCAGATCGCGAGTGACTTGCTCGACCGGGGCGCGAACGTCGACGCTGCCAGCCGCAACGGCCAGACGCCGCTCATGTACGCCGTCGGCAAGGGCGCCGCGGACATGGTCGACCTGTTGCTCGCGCACGGCGCCAACCCGAACCTGCGCGACCCCGCGGGCCGCACTGCGCTGATCCAGGCGGCGAGCAGCGGCCAGGCCGCGATCGCCAAGAAGCTCCTGGCCAAGGGCGCGGAGACGAATGCCGCCGCGGCGAACGGCGAGACCGCGTTGCTGCACGCGGCCCGCAGCGGTGACTACGACCTGGTGACGGTGCTGCTCGAGGCGGGCGCGGACGCGAACCAGGCCGACCGCGAGCACCAGACGGCCATGATGCGCGCGGCCTCGCGCGGCTCGAGTGACATCGTGACTGCGCTCAGCCGGAACGGTGCGGACGTCAACGCCGTGAGCACCGCGGGCCAGACCGCGCTGCACCTCGCGGCGCGCGGCGGCTACCTCGAGGTGGTGCGCGTCCTGCTGCGCCTGGGCGCCGATCCGCTCGCGCGCGACGCGAAGGGCCGCACGCCCATGACGGAGGCCTACGAGCGCGACAAACGCGAGGTGGTGGCGCTGATCGACGACGATGCCTCGAAGCGCTGGCTCCAGCTGCTCGCCGAGGACCCCGCCAAGCTCACGCCCGAGCGCGCGAAGCTGCGCGAGGAGGCCGAGCTCGTGCAGGCGGCGAAGGAGGGCGACCTGCCCAAGCTCAAGCGCCTGCTCGACAAGGGCCTGTCTCCCGACGCGCGTGACTTCCGCGGCTGGACGCCGCTCTTGCACGCGGCGCTCGGGGGTCGGGAGGAGATCGCGGTCGAGCTCTTGCGCCGCGGCGCGCATCCGGAGCTGCAGAACGACCTCGGCGCCACGCCGCTCATGGCCGCGGCCAGCTCCGACAAGACGCGGATCATCGCGATGTTGATGCAGGTCAAGGTCGACCCGAACACCCGCGACCGCGACGGCATGTGCGCGCTCTCGTTCGCGGCCAACGCCGGCAACGTGAGCGCGGTGGCGGTCCTGATCGACCACGGCGCCGACAAGGAGAACCGCGAGGAGCGCGGCTACACCCCGCTCATGGTCGCGGCCGCCGCCGGCCAGGTCGACGTGGTGGCGTTTCTCCTGTCGAAGGGCGCGAAGGCGGACACGCGCGGCCGCGGCGGAGTGACTGCGCGCAGCCTGGCCGAGACGCGCAAGGCCACGGCGATCGTCCAGCTGATCGACCAGCACCTCGCCAAGAGCGACGCCCAGAAGGGCGAGAAGGGCGAGAGAGCCGACAAGGCCGAGAAGACCGAGAAGACCGAGCCGCTGGCGCGGCCCGAGACCGCGACGCCCTAGGCGCGCGCGAGCGCGACGCGCAGCGTTTCGCCGCTGACCTCGACCGAGTGAGTCGTCTGGCCGGCGCGCGCGGCGCCCAGCAAGAGCTCGCTGGCCAGCGTCTGCTCGGCGATGTAGCCGCGGAAGCGCTCCGCCGCCGCGCGCCAGTCTTCCGGCAGCTCGAGCGCCACGCGGATCCGATCCGAGACGTGCAGACCCGCCTCGCGCCGGGCCTGTTGCACGGCGCGCACCACGTCGCGCGCCACACCCTCGGCGGCGAGCTCCTCGTCGAGCGTCACGTCGAGGATCACGATCGCGTCGTTCGAGCCCAGCGGCTGGCAGATCACGCCGGGCCGCGGCTCGAGCAGGAGCTGGTAGTCGTCGCCGCGCAGTGACTCGCCGGCGACCTCGACCGTGTCGGGGGCGGTCTGCTTCCAGCGGCCGGCCTTCGCCGCGGCGATCACCTCTTGTGTCTTCTTGCCCAGCCGCTTGCCCACGCTGCGCGCGTTCACTGCCAGCTTGAAGCTCGCGAAGCGCTCGATCTCGGCCGAGAGCGAGACCGTCTTCACGTTGACCTCGTCGGCGACCAGCCCCGTGAACGGGCGCAGGCCGTCGACGTCGGCGCCCGCGACGGTCAGCTCGCGCAGCGGCTGGCGCACGCGCACGTCGTGCGCGCGGCGCAGCGCGAGCGCGGCGGAGCACACCTCGCGCGCGCGGTCCATGGCGCGCACCAGCTCGGGCTCGGAGGGCAGGGCCGCGGAGTCGGGCCAGTCCGAGAGGTGCACGCTCTCCTCGCGAGTCAGCCCGCGGTAGACCTCCTCGCTGAGCAGCGGCAAGAGCGGGCTCGCGGCGCGCAGCAAGAGCACCAGCGCCGTGTAGAGCGTGTCGTAGGCGTCGCGCTTGTCGGCGCTGCCGTCCTCGGCCCAGAAGCGGTCGCGGCTGCGGCGGATGTACCAGTTGTTGAGCGCGTCGATGAACGCCGCGACCTCGGCGCAGGCGCCGGGGATGTCGTACGCGTCGAGTGACTTCTCGACGCCGCGCACCACGTCGCCGGTCTTGGCCAGGATGTAGCGGTCGAGCACGCCTCGGGCGTCGCAGCGCAGCGTCGCGCGCACGCCGTCCGCGTTCGCGTAGAGACAGAAGAAGTAGTAGGCGTTCCAGATCGGGCGCAGCACGAGCCGCACGATCTCGCGGATCACGTGGCCCTCGCGGTCGATCTGCAGGTCCGCGCCGCGCAGGATCGGCGAGCCGCACAGGAACCAGCGCAGCGCGTCGGCGCCGTAGCTCGCGAACACCTCTTCGGGGCTCGGATAGTTGCGCAGGCGCTTGGAGAGCTTCTGCCCGTTCTCGTCCAGCACCACGCCGTGACAGATGCAGTTCGCGAACGCCGGCCGGTCGAAGAGCGCCGTGGCCAGCACGTGCATGGTGTAGAACCAGCCGCGCGTCTGGGCGACGTACTCGGTGATGAAGTCGGCCGGAAAGTGAGTGTCGAACCACTCGCGCTTCTCGAACGGGTAGTGCACCTGTGCGTAGAACATGGAGCCCGACTCGAACCAGCAGTCGAGCACGTCGGGCACGCGGCGCATCATGGCCCGGCCCGACGGGTCGTCGGGGTTGGGGCGCACGAGCTGGTCGATGCCGGGCCGGTGCAGGTCGTGCGGGCGCACGCCGAAGTCGCGCTCGAGCTCGTCGAGTGACCCGTACACGTCGATGCGCGGGAAGGCGGGATCGTCGGAGCGCCAGACCGGGATCGGCGAGCCCCAGAAGCGGTTGCGGCTGATCGACCAGTCGCGCGCGCCCTCGAGCCACTTGCCGAACAGGCCGTCGCGGATGTGTCCCGGGATCCAGCGGACCTGCTGGTTCAGCTCCACCATGCGGTCGCGGAACTCGGTCACTTTGACGAACCACGAGCTCATCGCGCGGTAGATCAGCGGCTGGTCGGTGCGCCAGCAGTGCGGGTAGTTGTGGACGATCGTGTCCTGCTTCACCAGCGCGCCGCGGTCCTTCAGGTCGCGGATGATCGGCTTGTTCGCGTCGAACACCAGCTGGCCGGCCCAGGGAGTCACTTCGGAGGTGAACTTCCCGGCCTCGTCCACGGGCACCAGCACCGGGATGCCCGCCGCCACACAGGCCGCCATGTCGTCCTCGCCGAAGCCGGGCGCCATGTGCACCACGCCCGTGCCCTCGGCGGTGTCGACGAAGCTGCCGGGCAGCACGCGGAAGGCATTGGGCGTGCCCGCGAAGAAGGGATAGAGCGGCGCGTAGCTGCGGCCCACGAGCTCGGAGCCGCGCAGCGACCCCACGCGGCGTGCGCCCGCGAGCTCGGGCCCGAACTTCTCCACCGTGGCCGCGCCCAGCGCCAGACGCCGGCCGTCCTTCTCGAAGAGCGCGTACTCGATGTCCTCGCCCACGGCCAGCGCCAGGTTCGAGGGCAGGGTCCAGGGGGTCGTGGTCCAGACCCACAGCTCGAGTGACTTCGCGTCGCCTGCGCCCGGCGCGAGCGTGAAGCGCACCGTGATCGCCGGGTCCTGGCGCTCGCGGTAGGAGTTGTCGAGCCGGGTCTCGAAGTTCGAGACCGGGGTCTGCGCCGCCCACGAGTAGGGCATGACCCGATAACCCTCGTAGATCAGCCCGCGCTCGTAGAGCTGCTTGAACGCCCACAGCACGCTCTCCATGTAGGGCAGGTCCATGGTCTTGTAGTCGTTCTTGAAGTCGACCCAGCGCGCCTGGCGAGTCACCGTCTCCTGCCAGGCTTCGGTGTAGCGCAGCACCGAGCTGCGGCAGTAGTCGTTGAAGCGCTCGATGCCGTACTCGGTGATGCGCGCGCGGCCCGAGATGCCGAGCTCCTTCTCGGCCTCCATCTCGGCGGGCAGCCCGTGACAGTCCCAGCCGAAGTTGCGAGTGACTCGCCGACCGCGCAGCGTCTGGTAGCGCGGGATGATGTCCTTCACGAAGCCGGTCAAGAGGTGACCGTAGTGGGGCAGGCCGTTGGCGAACGGCGGGCCGTCGTAGAAGACGTACTCGTTGGCGCCGCGCTCGCCGGCGGGCCGGTTCGACACGGAGCGCTCGAAGATGCGGTTCGCGCGCCAGTAGGCGAGCACGCGCTCCTCGATCGAGGGGAAGCTCGGTGTGGCTTCGACCTCGGGATAGAACTTCTGCGCAGGAGGCGCGCTCATGGGCGAAAGATCCTATCCGCCCGCTCCCCGCGCCGCACCTGCCCGGCGCGCGCCGATTGCAAACCGACTAGTCGGTCGGTAGAGTGGGCCGCATGGCCCGCGATCCGGCCCGCAGCAGGCGCGCGCTCCGCCGCTCGAGCAATCGAGCGGGGCGGCCGCGCCGCCGGGCGCCCGAGGCCTCGCGCGACGCGATCCTCGACGCGGCCCTGCGCTGCTTCGCCAAGCGCGGCTACCACGAGACCTCGGTCGACGACATCGCCGCGCGCGCGAAGCTCTCCAAGGGAGCGGTCTACTGGCACTTCGCCGGCAAGCGCGAGCTGTTTCTCGCGCTGATGGACCGCGCGATGGCGCACGACGTCGAGCTCGCGCGCGCGGTGGGCGCCGCGCCCGACTGGCGGGCCGCCTTGCACGAGCTGCTCGCGCGCTCGCCGGCCTACGTCGAGCGCGAGCTGCCGCTGGTGAAGCTGTCACTCCAGCACCTCCTGCAGGGGGGCCTGGACGAGGGCATCCGCGCGCGCACGGAGCAGAAGCAGGAGCGCTGGAACACGATCGTCGAGAAACACCTGGCGCGCGGCGTGGCCGAAGGCCGGCTGCGGCCGTTCGCGCCGGGCGACGTGACGCTGGCGATCGGCGCGGCGATCGCCGGACTCACGCTCCTGCGACTCACCCAGCCCGACATGAAGCTCGACTCGGTGTGGTCGGTGCTGGAGGAGATCTTCGGCAAGGGGCTCGAGACATGACGTGCTGGCTGCTCGCGCTGCTGCTGCTGGTCGCGCCCGCCGCGCGCGCGCAGGACGCCGCCGAGATCGTGCGCCGCGCCGAGGATGCGCTGCGCGGCAACACCGCCGAGATGAAGCTGCGCATGACCATCACCACGCCGCGCTGGACGCGCGAGCTGGTGGTGCGCAGCTGGGACGACCGCGCCCACGACCGCAGCTTCACGCGCGTGCTCGAGCCACCGAAGGACAAAGGCACCGCCTTCCTGCGCGAGAAGGACGCGTTCTGGACCTGGCTGCCGCGCGTCGAGCGCGCCATGCGCATTCCCCCCTCGATGATGCTGCAGTCCTGGATGGGCAGTGACTTCACCAACGACGACCTGGC
>DATKAO010000070.1 GCA_035498015.1 Myxococcota bacterium | reverse complement strand
ATCGGCAATGGCATCGCGTTCACGAACTCGGACGTGAGCGGGGAGTTCCGCTTCGGGGTCGACCGCAGCCTCTTGCTCTCGCCCGATCTCTCGATCGGGTTCCTCGATCCGAACGTGCCCGAGTTGGGGTTCGACTCACTGTCGATCCACATCTCGATCGACGGCCAGCCAGTCGCGGACTTCTCGTTCACGGATCCTGCAGCCGTCCGTGCCGCGCTCGACGACCAGCTCATCCAAATCGACCTTCCCGCCTCGAGTCCGTCGGACATCGCTACGCTCGTGTTCTCGTTCGTGTTGCACACTTCCCCGCCCGGAGGCGGCGCTCCGAACTTCTTCAGTGACTTCGCGCTGATCGCCCACACGACCGCGCCCGAGCCCGCCGCCTGGGCGCTGCTGGCGCTCGGCGCCCTGATTCTGGGAACGCGCCGGATCGGGTAAGGTTGTGGTCTCGAGGAGGGACCATGACCGCACCGTGCGAGGGGCTGCGCATCGTCGAAGTCGCGAACTGGGTCGCGGGGCCGGCCGCGTGCGCGCTGTTCCGGGACATGGGGGCGCAGGTGCTGAAGGTGGAGCCGCCCGCGGGCGACACCTTGCGCCAGTTCAAGATGCGCAACCTGGGCTACGACACCGACCTGAACACCGCCTTCGAGATCGACAACCGGGGCAAGCGCTCGATCGTGGTCGACCTTGAGAAGCCCTCGGCGCGCGGCGTGGTCGAGAGACTCGTGGCCGACGCCGACGTCTTCCTCACCAACCTGACCACGCCCCGGCGCGAGAAGTACGGACTCACGTTCGAGAACCTCTCGCGCGTGAACCCGCGGCTCGTGTACACCTCGCTGACCGGCTACGGCACGACCGGGCCCGACCAAGGGCGCCCCGGCTTCGACTTCGCGGCGTTCTGGGCGCGCTCGGGGCTCATGGGGACGCTCGGCGAGCCGCCCTCGCCGCCGCCGCTGTGCCGCGGCGGCCAGGGCGACCACACCACCGCGCTGAACCTCGTGCTCTCGACCTTGCTCGCGCTGCGCGTGCGCGACCAGACCGGGCGCGCGCAGTACGCCGAGGTGAGTCTCTACGGCACGGGCATGTGGACCCTGGCGAGCGACCTGTCGGCCGCGCTCGTGACTCGCACGCACCCGCCGCGCCACGACCGCAGCGCGCCGGCGAACCCGATCTGGAACACCTACCGCACGGCGGACGGGCGCTGGCTCTTGCTGGTTCACCCCGACTCACAGCCGTTCTGGGCGCGTTTCTGCGCGGCGGTCGAGGAGCCCGGCTGGGCCGCCGATCCGCGCTTCGACTCCCCACCCAAGCGCACGACCGCGAACCGCGAGCTGGCGGCCGCGATCGGCGAGCGCTTCGCGCGTCGTGACTACGCGCACTGGTCGCACGCGCTCGACCGCGAGAAGCTGATCTGGGCGCCCGTGGCGACGCTCGACGAGGTGGTGGCGTGCCCGCAGGCGCGCTCGATCGGCGCGTTCACGCCGCTCGAGCATCCCCAGCACGGGCGCTTCGAGACCATGGCCGCGCCGTTCGCGTTGGCGGGCGCGGAGATCGCGCCGAAGGGCGTCGCGCCCGAGCTCGGCGCGCACTCGCGCGAGGCGCTCGCCGACCACGGCTTCTCGGCCGACGAGATCGCGCGGCTGGCCGCGGAGGGCGTGCTCGGTTGAGTGACTCGCCCGAGACCATGCTCGCCAACCGGCTGCGCAAGCGCGCCAAGCACCTGGCGAAGTGGGCGCGCCGCGAGGGAGTCACCTGCTACCGCGTCTACGACTGCGACATCCCCGAGGTGCCGCTGGTGGTCGACGTGTACGAGGCGCACCTCCACATCTCGGCGTACGCGCGCGACGACGACGAGAAGCGCGACGACGCCTGGCTCGAGCGCATGCGCCTGGCCGCGGCCGAGGCGCTCGAGGTCGCGCCCGTGCGCGCGATCGCCAAGCGCCGGGCGGGCCAGCCCGGCAGCTCGCAGTACGGACGCATGGCGCAGAGCGGCTCCTACTTCGCGGTCTCGGAGGGTGGCCACCGCTTCCGCGTGAACCTGCGCGACTACGTCGATACCGGGCTGTTTCTCGACCACCGCACGACCCGCGCGCGCGTGGGAGCCGAGGCCGCGGGCAAGCGTTTCTTGAACTTGTTCTGCTACACGGGCGCGTTCACGGTCTATGCGGCGGCGGCGGGCGCAGCGTCGTCGGTCAGCGTGGACCTGTCGAAGACCTACCTCGAGTGGGCCGCCGAGAACCTGCGGCTGAACCGGCTCGACCGACCCGAGCACCGGCTGGTGCGCGCCGACGCGGTCGAGTTCCTGGCGCGCGACCCCGGGCCGTACGACCTGGCGGTGCTGGACCCGCCCACCTTCTCGAACAGCAAGAAGACGCGCGGCGAGATGAACCTGCAGCGCGACCACGTGCAGCTGATCAACTCCACCCTGCGGCTGCTCACGCCCGGTGGCGTGCTGTGGTTCTCGACCAACTTCCGCCGCTTCAAGCTCGAAGCCGAGTCACTCGAGGCGAGCGCGATCGAAGACGTATCGCGCGCCACGCTGCCGGCCGATTTCGAGGACCCGAAGACGCGCTACTGCTGGCGCATGGTGCGCTGACTCAGCGCCCCGAGAACTTCGGCTTGCGCTTCTCCTGGAACGCCTTCACGCCCTCGCGGTAGTCGTGCGACTTCGAGGCGATGGCCTGCAGCGCGCGCTCGAGCTCGAGCTGGCGCTCCAGGTCCGAGTCCTGCGAGGCGTGGAGCGCCCGCTTGGTGAGTCCCAACGCCAGCGTGGGCATCTGCGCGAGCCGCGCGGCCAGCGCCTCGGCCTCGGGCAGGAGCCGGTCGGGCTCGTGCACGGCGAAGATCAGCCCGAAGAACAGCGCCTGCTCGGCAGTGAGTCGCTCGCCCAGGAGCGCCAGCTGCTTCGCGCGCGCCATGCCGACCAGGCGCGGCAGGAAGAACGTGCCGCCGCTGTCGGGGACGAGCCCGATGTTCACGAAGGCCTGGATGAACGAGGCGCTCCGGGCGGCCAGCACGAAGTCGCAGGCCAGGGCGATGTTCGCGCCCGCGCCCGCAGCCACGCCGTTCACCGCGCACACCACGGGCTTCTCGAGCGCGGTGATGCGCCGCACCAGCGGGTTGTAGCTCTCGGCGATCACGGCACTCACTTCGGCGCCGGCCGAGCCGTCGGGCGGCATGACCTCGGCCAGGTCCTGGCCGGCCGAGAACGCGCGGCCCGCGCCGGTGAGCAGCACGGCGCGCACGTCGCCGCGCGCCGCGCACTCGTCGAACGCCGCCTGCAGCTCGAGCGCCATCGCGCGGTTGAAGCTGTTCAGCACGTCGGGCCGGTTCAGCGTGAGGACGCCGACGCCGTCGCGCACTGCCCTGCCGATCGATTCCGTCGCCATGGCGGGATGATACCCTCCGGCGGTGACCAACGCGGAGCGCGAGCGGCGCTTTCAGGCGCGCATCGACGCGGGCGAGAAGATCGAGCCGAAGGACTGGATGCCCGAGTCCTACCGGCGCCAGCTCGTGCGCATGATGTCGCAGCACGCGCACTCCGAGATCGTGGGCCAGCTGCCCGAGGGCAACTGGATCACGCGCGCGCCCAGCCTGCGCCGCAAGCTCGGCCTGCTCGCCAAGGTGCAGGACGAAGCGGGTCACGGCCTGTATCTCTACGCCGCCGCCGAGACACTCGGCGTGTCGCGCGAGGACCTGATCGAGGCGCTGCTCCAGGGCGAGGCGAAATACTCCTCGATCTTCAACTACCCGACGCTCACCTGGGCCGACATCGGCGCGATCGGCTGGCTGGTCGACGGCGCGGCCATCTTGAACCAGACCATGCTGACCAAGTGCTCCTACGGGCCGTACGCGCGCGCGATGGTGCGCATCTGCAAGGAGGAGCGCTTCCACGAGCGGCAGGGCTACGAGATCATGCGGGCGCTCGCCCAGGGCACGCCGGCGCAGCGCGCCATGGCGCAGGACGCGTTGAATCGCTGGTGGTGGCCCACGCTCATGATGTTCGGGCCGCCGGACGGTGACTCGGTGCACAACGACGCGCTCATGGCCTGGGGCGTGAAGCAGAAATCGAACGACGAGCTGCGGCAATGGTTCGTCGACCTGGCGGTGCCGCAGGCGCGCGCGCTGCCGCTCGAGATTCCCGACCCGGCGCTGCGCTTCGACGAGGCCACGGGTCACTGGCAGCACGGGCCGATCGACTGGGACGAGTTCTGGCGCGTCGTGCGCGGCGGCGGGATCTGCAACCGCGAGCGCCTGCGCGCCCGGCGCGAGGCCGACGAGGAGGGACGATGGGTGCGCGAGGCCGCCGAAGCGTACGGCGAAAAGCAGCGCTAGCGCGCAAGCCCCAGGCCGCGCGCACGGAGTGGGCGCTCTGGGAGGTGTTCGTGCAGGAGAAGACCGGCCAGCCGCACGAGCACGCGGGCAGCGTGCACGCGCCCGACGCGGAGCTCGCGCTCGAGAACGCGCGCGACACCTACGCGCGCCGCGGGCCGGTCACGAGTCTCTGGGTGGTGGAGGCGCGGCACATCTCCTCGACCACGCCCGACGACTCGCCGTTCCTGCTCGGCCCCGGACCGGCGAAGCTCTACCGGCACCCGCGCTTCTACAAGGGAGCGAAGGAGTGAGTCGCGAGCTGTTCGAGTACCTGCTGCGCCTGGGCGACGACCGGCTGGTGCTGGGTCACCGGCTGTCGGAGTGGTGCGGCCACGCGCCGATCCTCGAAGAGGACATCGCGCTGGCGAACCTGGCGCTCGACCTGATCGGCCAGGCGAGTCAGTTCCTCGCGCTGGCGGCCGAGCTCGAGGGCGCCGGCCGCGACGCCGACGCGCTCGCGTTCCTGCGCGGACCGACCGAGTTCCGGAGCTGTCTGCTCGTGGAGCAGCCCAACGGCGACTTCGCGCGCACGATCGCTCGCCAGGTGCTGTTCGACACGGCCGGCGCGCCGCTGCTCGCCGCGCTCACGCGCTCCGCCGACGCGCGGCTGGCCGCCATCGCCGGCGCCGCGCAGAACGAGGTGCGCTACCACGTGCGCCACGCGCGCGGCTGGTGGCTCCGGCTCGGCCTGGGGACCGAGGAGAGTCACGCGCGCCTCCAGAGCGCGCTCGACGAGCTGTGGCCGTTCACCGCCGAGCTGGTGACTCCCGATGCGCTCGACCGCGCGCTCGCCGCCTCGGGCGTCGGGGCCGATCTCGCGGCGCTCCAGCCGGTCTTCACGCGCGACCTGCAGGGCCTGATGGCCCAGGCCAAGCTTCAGCCGCCCGCGCCCCTGCCCTATCCCGCCAGCGGCGGCCGGGCAGGCAAACACGGCGAGCATCTCGACCACCTGTTGTCGGAGATGCAGTCGGTGGCGCGCGCGCACCCGGGAGCAAGCTGGTGACTCACTCCGAGCTGTCCGACCTCGTGACCCGCTTCACCGACGCCTTCAACCGCGACGACCTCGACGCGGTCATGGGCTTCTTCGCCGACGACATCGTCTACGACGAGTTCAACGGCAAAAGGAGCCGCGGCAAGGCCGCCGTGCGCGCCGCGTTCGCGCCCCAGTTCGCGGGCGCGTTCGGGAAGATCCGCTTCGTGAGCGAGGACCTGTTCGTGGACCCGGTCTCGGGCAAGGGACTCATCCGCTGGCTGTGCACGATCGAGCGCGAGGGACGCAAGCGCGGCTGGCGCGGGCTCGACATCCTGCACGTCGTGGAGGGCCGGATCGCCGAGAAGCTCACGTACGCGAAGGCCGAGCGGCTGGCGCTCGACGAGGTGCCATGAGCGACTTGCTCGACCGCGCGTTCGAGAGACTCGGTCTGCGCTCGCGCCCGAAGCCCGACCTGGCCGGGCTGGAGTCACTCTACGCGGCCTGGTGCAGCCACGTGCCGTTCGACAACCTGCGCAAGCGCATCGTCATGGCGAAGAGCCAGACCGATCCGCTGCCGGGCGCCCGCCCCGACGATTTCCTGGCCGCGTTCCTCGCGCACGGCACGGGCGGCACGTGCTGGCCGTCGAGCAACGGCCTGCACGCATTGGTCTCGGCCTGCGGCTTCGACGTGCGCCGCATCTCGGCCTCGATGTTCGACCGCAACGACCACAACCACGGCAGCCTCGTGGTGCGGCTGGGCGACCGCGACTGGATGGTCGACTCGTCGATCGAGTGCGGCTTTCCGATCCCGCTCGAGCGCGGCGCGGCGCGCACGCTGGGCGACGCCGTCCACCCGATCCGGATCGAGCCGGTGGGCGATTCCTTCCGCGTGCACTGGGGCATGACCCAGTCGGCCGACACTCTGCCGTGTCGGCTGATGCAGGACCCGGTCGACGAGGCCTTCTACCTGGCGCGCTACGAGATCTCGCGCGGCTACTCGGTGTTCAACACCGCGCTCTACGCGCGCAAGAACTTCCCCGGCCGGCTGGTCTCGTTCACCGGCTGCAAGCGGCACGAGAAGACCGCCGCGGGAGTCAGCACCCGCGAGCTCGGCGACGCGGAACTACGCGCCGCGCTCACCGGCGAGATGGGCTACTCGCCCGCGATCGTGGCCGAGCTGGAAGAGACCGCCGGCTACGGCTGAGCCCGAGCTCGGGCTCGCGCGGCTCGACGAAGTCACTGCTCGAGCCTGACGGCCGGAGTGAGTGCCGGGGACAGGAGTCGAACCTGCACGCCTTGCGGCAACGGCTTCTAAGGCCGTCGCGTCTGCCAATTCCGCCACCCCGGCGGGAACGCGCCCAGGGTAGCGAAATCGGCGGACGAGTCAGCGCGCGGTGCTCACGGTCGCGGCCGGCGCGAGGTCGATCACGGTCTCGCGCGGAGCGGCGCCGAGCTGGGCGGCCGGCCGCAGCCGGCGCTTCAGCTCCTCGAGCTCGCGGCGGGCGGCGTCGAGCTTGGCCTCGTCGCGGATGGCGCGGACGCGCTTCTCGAGGCCGGAGTCCATGTCCACGTCGATGCGGCTCTCGGCCTTCATGCGCTCGATCTCGCCGCGCACGTTCTCGAGCGCGCGCATCTCGCTCTCGGTCGAGAGACCTTCGAAGGCCTCCTGGATGCGCTTGCGCGCGCGCGCGTTGGCCAGGGCGGCCAGCATGCGGACTTTCTCGCGCTCGAGGTTGCGGATCTCGCCGCGGAACTTGACCAGGTTGGTCTTGGCGGCCTCGCACTCGGCAGACACTTCGTCGAGCTCCTTCTCGGAGCGCTCGAGGTCCTGCAAGAGGCCGTCCTTCTGCGTGATCAGGACGAGCGCGACCTCGTCGTCGCTCTTGCCCACCGCGCGCGCGATGTCGGTGTGCAGGCGCGCGAGCTCGGCGCGGCGGTCGCGGATCTCGCCCTCGATCTTGTTGCGCATGTAGAGGATGCCGGCGACGGCGCGCTTCAGGTCGGCGTACTGGCGCACGCGCTCGCTGATCGCGCGCTCGTAGACCGCGTCGGGGCTCTGCGCCTCGCGCTCGCGCATCCAGACCGCGAAGATGCCATTCATGAGATCGCGGAACCGGGCCAGGAAGCCGCGCTGCTGTGAGTGGTACGTGGTCATGGTCTCCTCCTAGGAATCGTCGTGCCAATCCTCGGCACGCAGATCCAGCTCGCGAATCTTCTGCTGCAGGCTCTGGCGCACCATGCCGATCGCCTCGGCGGTGCGAGACACGTTGCCGCCGTGGTCGCGCAGGGCCTTGATGAGATAGGCGCGCTCGAAGCTCTCCACGGTGTGGCGCTTCGCGTCGCGGAACGGCACGCCGGCCATGACCAGCGGCTCGGAGCTCGGCGCGGCGGGCTCGCCATCGAGCGCGAAGTCGCTGGCCTGGATCTCGTCGCCCGAGGCCAGCACCGCCGCGCGCTCGATCGCGTTGCGCAGCTCGCGCACGTTGCCGCGCCACGAGTGAGTCGCCAGCCGCGCCAGCGCCTCGGCCGAGATCGGCTTGCGCGGGCGGTGCAGGCGCTCCGCGACCTGGTCGAGGAAGCGCTGCACGAGCAGCGGCACGTCCTCGAGCCGCTCGCGCAGCGGCGGCACGGTGACCTCCACGACCTTCAGGCGGTAATACAGGTCTTCGCGGAAGCGGCCGGCGCGGACCTCGGCCTCGAGGTCGCGGTGAGTCGCGGCGACCACCCGCACGTCGACCGTGACTGGGCGGTTGCCGCCCACCGGCTCGAAGCTGCGCTCCTGCAGCACGCGCAGCACCTTGGCCTGGGTCTCGGGCGCCATGTCGCCGATCTCGTCCAGGAAGATCGTGCCGCCGTTCGCGGCCTCGAACTTGCCCACGCGGCGCGCATCCGCGCCCGTGAACGCGCCTTTCTCGTGGCCGAACAGCTCGCTCTCCACCAGCTCACTCGAGATCGCCGCACAGTTCACCGCCACGAACGGCCGGGCGCGGCGCGCGCTGCGCTGGTGCAGCGCCTGCGCGACCAGCTCCTTGCCCGTGCCGCTCTCGCCGCGGATCAGCAGCGACAGATCGGTCTCGGCGACCTTCTGGATGGTCTCGAAGATCTGGCGCATGGCGCGGCCCTGGCCGACCAGGTTCTCGAAGCTGTACTCGCGCTCGACCCGCTCGAGCAGCATGCGGTTCTCGCGCTGCAGCTGCGTGCGCTCGAGCGCGTGTCTCACCACGACGCGCAGCTCCTCGTTGTCGAAGGGCTTGGGGAGATAGTCCTCGGCGCCCTGCTTCATGGCTTCGACCGCGACTTTCTCGCTGCCGTGCGCGGTGATCATCACGACCGCGGTCTCGGCGCGCGCCTCGCGGCTCGCGCGCAGCACGTCCATGCCCGAGATACCGCGGCCGAGCGCCAGGTCGGTGATCACGAGGTCGTAGGTCGCCTCACCGAGCTTGCGCACGGCGTCCTCGCCGGTGTCGGCCAGGTCGACGTCGTAGCCGTCGCGCCGCAACAAGCCGCGCAGCGCGAGCTGGATGGCTTTCTCGTCCTCGACGATCAGGATCCGCGCGCTCATGTCCGCGCCTCCGGGCTCTGGGCCTGCTTGGGGAAGTGCAGCGTGAACTCGGTGCCCTGGCCGGGCGCCGAAGTGACTTCGATCGAGCCGCCGTGGGCGTCGACCAGCTTGCGCGTGATCGCCAGCCCGAGACCCGTGCCGTTCGCCTTCGAGGTGAAGAACGGCTTGAAGATGCGTGACTGCGTGTCCGGGTCCATGCCGGGGCCGTTGTCCTTCACGCGCGCCCAGATCTCGCTGCCGCCCAGGTTCTCGCCCAGCGCGATGGCGAGTGACGGGTCGCGCGTGTGCGCCTCGGCGAACGCGTCGAGCGCGTTGCCGATCACGTTGATGAACACGCGACGCAGCTGCTCGGCATCGCCGACCAACTCACCGGGCACGTCGAAGTCACGGCGGATCTTCACGCCGCTCGACTGGATGCGCTCGCGCATGGTCTCGAGCGCGCCCTCGACCGCGTCGCTGAGCTTCATCTGCCGCGGGTGCATCTCCTCCTCGCGCGCGTAGCGCAGGAGGTGCGAGATCGACTTCTCCACCCGGTCGAGCTCCTGCAGCGCGATGTTCGCGTACTCGACGTTCTCCGTGGACGACGGGTCCTCGCCGAGCTGCTGCACCAGGCTCTTGGCGGCGGTGATCGGGTTGCGGATCTCGTGCGCGATCGAAGCGGACAGCTCCTCGAGTGAGCGGAGCTTCTCGTCCTCGAGCACCACGCGCTGGCGAGACACGGTCTTCGCGACTTGCTTCTCGACCTCGTCGCGCACCCACTTGTGGCGCAGGCCCGGCGCGACGAACGCCTGGAAGTAGTGGGAGAAGAGACCGACGCCCCAGCTCAGCGCCACGATCGCGCCCACGAAGCGGCCGGCGACCAGAGTCAGGAACAGCACCACGGTGACGTACGGAACCAGATGGCGGAAGAACGCGATCTTGCGGTCCGCGGCACGGCGCGCCTCGCGGTAGGCCTCCTCTTCGGGAGTCAGCTCGCGCCCGCGGCGCCGCTCGCGGCGGCGCGACCGCTCGGCCTCGCGCTCGGCCAGGCGCGCTTCGCGGTCGGCATGGCGCTCGGCGCGGCCGGGGCGGCTCCAGTCGTGGTGACGACCGTAGCGCTTGGCCTTCCACTTCTCCCAGTCGTCCCAGTCGCGACCCATGCGCTTCACTCCGCACGGACCGATCCCCCCGAACAGAAGCTCGAGCGGGTTCGGAGTCGGTCCGCGGTGGATTGTAATTCGCGGCATCGCCCGAGCCCGGGAGCAAAGCGCATGCCCGGCGAAGCGCGCGCTGCGCGCCCCGCGGGCGGGTCCGCCCTGCCAGCGCCGGCTGGCAGTGCAGGCGGTGGCCTGCACGGCTCAGTCGCGCGGAACGACCGGCAGCTCGAGCCGCGAAGCGCCCGCCGCACCGCGCGAGATCTGCCAGTGGGCCGCCGCGCCGGGCGGCGGGGCGAACTGGTCGCGGTCGGCGCCCGCCAGCGCGAGCCGCAGCCGGTGGCCGCGGCGGAACAGGTGGGAGATCGGCTGCAGGTCGAAGTCCAGCTCGGCCAGGGCGCCGGGCAGGAGCGGGCGCGCGTCGGCGCGCAGGAAGCTGTGGAACGGCGTGGTCTGCGCGTACGGCGCCTTGTCCACGGGCCGCAGCATGCGGTGGAGCGCGCGGAACTGGCCCTCGCTCACGTAGCCCACGAACCCGTCCGGAGTGACGTCTTCCAGGTAGGCGAAGACCGCGGCATCGCTGCCGTCCGCGCGCAGAAACAGGTGCAGGATGGGGTGGCCGGTGACCTCGAGGTCGCGCTCGAGCGGCGCGGACTCGTACACCGCGCTGTGTCGGTCGGCGCCGGACCGGTCGCCGTACTCGGTCCAGGTCGGCACGGCCAGGGCGTGCCAGCGGGTCGAAGTGCCACTGCTCGACGCGGGGTCGGGCACGTACGAGTCAGTCCCCTCCGGCTCACTCGGCGGCCCGGGCAGCAGCGCGGCGCCCGCGGCCAGATAGAACGCGGTCGGCGACGACGGCGGCGGCCAGCTGTCTCCGTGCTTCCAGCGGCCCTCGCCGGTGGTGAACCAGCGGACCCGCGGCTCCGTGTCCCAGCCGTTCTTCGCGCCGCGCAGGTGGAAGTCGAAGAAACGCAACAGCTCGCCCGCGTGGTCGAAGTCACTGGCGCGCGTGGGCTCGAGCGGGTCGACCTGCTGGTCGCCGCCGTGATTCCAGGGCCCGAGCAACAGCCGCGAGCCCGGGTTGCGCAAGCTGCGGAAGCGCTTCACCGCGGCGTGCGCGTAGGCGCCGTCCGACCAGCCACTCACACTGTAGATGGCGGCGCCCGAAGCCTCGATCGCGGCGCGGCGCGCGCCGTGCGGGCTCCAGGCGGCGATCGGCAGGCCGAGCTCGGGCGGCACGTCGTCGCGGAACTCGATCTCGCTCGCGGCCCGCGCGATGTCGAAGTTCGGCGCGTGCGCGACCTGAGCGGCCTCGACGCCCGCGGCGCCCTCGGGGCCGTCGACCGGCCGCGGTCCGGACACGAACAGCGGCACCCACCAGGGGAACGCGCTCCACAAGTTCCCGCGGTCGATCGCGTCGTTGAAGCGGCCCCACTCACGCGTGAACCACTCCAGCCGCACGCCGCCCGGGAACGCGATGTCGCTGTAGCCGTCGAACAGCGAGAAACGCGGCGCGACCGCGCGCACGGCCGGCCGGCCGGCGGCGAGCAAGAGCTCCGCGGCCGTGCCGTCGTACGAGTCACCGAGCGCGCCGACCGCGCCGCTCGACCAGGGCTGGCGCACGATCCAGTCCACGAGCTCGCCGCCGTCGGCGACCTCGTCGTCGGACCAGAGCGAGAGCTGCACGCCGCCCGACGCGCCCGAGCCGCGCACGTCGACGTCGAGCCACGCGTAGCCGGCGGCGATGAAGCGCTCGGCGAGCGGCTGCGGCCGGTCGGCGAACGGCCGCGCGAACCAGCGCAGCCGCGGCGCGCGCCAGTAGCGGGTCATGCGCAGGATGGCCGGCACGCGCGCGCCCGAGGCCACCGCCTCGGGCAGATACAGATCGACCGCGATCCGCACGCCGTCGCGCATCTGGACGTAGAACGATTTCCGGGTGTACACCGCGGAGTGTCGCTCCGCGCCCTCCGAGTCGGCGCGCCAGCTGGCGTCGCCGCCGAGCGCCGCGCCCGCGAGCGCGAGCCCGAGCGCCGCCGCGACGATCCTCGCAAGCCCCGCGCGCCGGGACTCACCCACGTCGCGTGAGTCTGCGCAGGAGAGAGCGCAGGAAGCCGCCGCGCGCGGGCGCGGCGAACGCCGGCGCCGGCAGCGCCGACGCCACCGCGATCACCACGGTCACGTTGTCCGGCCCGCCGCGCTCGTTCGCCATGGCGACCAGCTTCTTGGCCGCGAGCTCGGGCTCCTCGTTCCCCACGACCGCCGCGATCTCCCGCTCGGGCACCACCGACGAGAGACCGTCGCTGCACAAGAGAAAGCGGTCGCCCGGCCGCACCTCGAGCTCGCGCAGGTCCGGCTGGACTTTCTTCGCCGCGCCCAGCGCGCGCAAGAGCTCGTTGCGCCGCGGGTGACCCTCGGCCTCGTCGGGCTGCAGGATCCCCGCGCGCACCCACTCCGCCACCACCGAGTGATCGGCCGAGAGCGCCTCGAACTCGCTGCCGCGCGCGCGGTAGACGCGACTGTCTCCCACCCACGCCAGCCAGGCGCGCCCGTCGCGCGAGAACCACAGCGCGACCGCCGTCGTGCCCATGCCCGCGAGCTCGGGCTGCCCCGCCGCCGCCTCGATGATGCGCGCGTTCGCCGCCGAAAGACCCCGTTCCAGGCGCCGGCGCGGGTCACCCGACCCGCTGAGTGCCGCGCCGAGTGTCTCGATGCAGATCCGGCTCGCGGTGGCGCCACCCGCGTGACCGCCCATGCCGTCGGCCACGATCAACAGCCGCTCGCCGGAGGCGTTCTCGAACTCGCCGAACGCGTCCTGGTTGTCACGGCGCGCGCGACCGACGTCGCTCAGCGACGCGGTGCGGACGACGGTGACCTCCCCCAGAGCCACCCCCGGACTCTAAGGGCGCGAAAAAACGGGGGCAAGCAGGCCACTGACTTGCGCGCGCCGATCGGTCCAAAGCCTTGAGCGCGGACGGGATCGAACCGTCGACCGAGGGATTAAGAGTCCCTTGCTCTACCGACTGAGCTACGCGCCCGCGCGCATGATAGCGGGGAATTCCGAGTGGGCGACCGGGCCGGCGGGAGCCGCTAGACTCCGCGCCCGATGTCGAACCGGCACTCCTTGTTCCCGATCCGCGCCCGCTCACTGCCCCTCTTCTATGCCGCGATCCTGGCGATCGGCTGCGCCACCGTGCCGACCCTGCCCACGGACGAGGCGCCGCTCAAGATCACCGACGCCGCCTTCCAGAAGACCGGGAGCCTCTACCTGTGGCCCGAGCGGCTCGACCAGCGCATGCTGGTCGGCGCGCTCGATGCGCTGGAGCAGCGCTTCGACCGGGTGCGCTTCGACGTGCAGGGCCAGGAGGGTGTGCTCGAGGTCAACGGCGCCTCCGTGCGCGTGCCGCTCGACCCGAAGTTCGACGCCGAGGACTACAAGGACATCCTGGCGCGCTGCCTGAAGTTCACCTCCGAGCACCTCGACGAGCCGATCGAGCCCGACGACGACCTCGAGCACGTGGCCCTGCGCGGCGCGCTCGGCGCGCTCGACCGCTTCACCACCATCTTCTCCGGCCGCGGCAGCGAGGACTTCAAGATCCGCTTCGAAGGGAAGCTCTCGGGCATCGGCGCGCGGCTCGGCCGGCGCGACGGCGACCTGATCGCGGTGCGCGTGTTCCCCGGCAGCCCCGCCGCCAAGGGCGGGCTTAGGGACGGCGACGCCATCCTGTCGATCGACGGCGATCCGACCCGGCCGCTCTCGGTCGAGGAGGCGGTCGACCGCATCCGCGGCCAGGCCGACACGGTGGTGGCGCTGGGCGTGGAGCGCGGCGACGAGAAGAAACAGAAGCTCGCCGTCACGATCACGCGCGGCGAAGTCATGATCCCGAGCGTCGAGTCGAAGAAGCTCCCCGGCCCGGGTCACATCGGCTACGCGCAGGTCTACCAGGTGAGTCGCGAGACCGCGACCGAGTTCCGCGACCGCGTGGGCGAGCTCGGGCCGATCGACGGCCTGGTGATCGACATGCGCGAGAACACGGGCGGCAGCATGATCGCGGCCGCGCAGCTCGCCGACCTGTTCCTCGACTCACAGCTGATCGTGCGCACGGTCATGCGGCCCGACTTGCCGACCGACCCGCGCGGCAGTCTCTTCGCGCATCCGCAGGTGCTCTACCACTTCCCGGTGGTGATCCTGGTCGACCCGCTCACGGCCTCGGCCGCCGAGATCATCTCCGGGGCGCTCCAGTCGCGCAGCGACGTGACCCTGGTCGGCCAGAAGACCTTCGGCAAAGGCCTCGTGCAGCAGGTGCTGGAGCTTCCGGACGAGAACCTCTTGAAGCTGACGGTCGCCGAGTATCTCCTGTCGGGCGACCGCGCGATCAACGAGAAGGGCATCCCGCCCGACGTGCCGCTGTTCCCGGTGGCCAAAGCCTCGCTCGCGCCGCTGGCCGACGTGCCCGCGGGGGCGATCCCGTATCTGCGCGGCACGGGCGAGGAGGACTCGTTCCCGGTCGACGCGGGCGCCGTGCTCTTGCGCAAGCCGCGCCCCGAGGCGCTGGCCGAGGTGCGCAAGCTCGCGTACCAGGGCATCGCGGCCGACCTGGCCAAGTTCCAGGTGCCGTGGGTCGCGCACCGGGCCGAGGGCGACCAGCCGCTGCCCAAGCCACTCGAGATCAAGAGCAGCGCGAGCTCGTTCCGCGCCGGCGAGACGGGCAAGCTCAAGCTCACCGTCACCAACCCGAACAACTTCGACATTCCCGACCTGTGGATCGCGCTGTCGGGCAACGCCGAGTATCTCGACAATCAGCTCGCGGCCATGGGCACCTTGAAGGCGGGCGAGAGCCGCTCGGGCGAGTTCGAGCTGACTCCGCCGGACGGCATCTCGGTGGCGCACCACCCGGTCGACGTGCTGGCGGCCAGCGGCGACCGGCCGCTGGGCAAGCAGCGCATCGTGCTCGAGGTCGCCTCGCGGCCCGTCGACCTGGAGATCGAGGTGCAGCGCACCTCGCCCGACGAGGCGCGGGTGCGGCTCACCAACAAGAGCGCGCACCGCGCCAGCTCACTCACCGTGGCGGTGCCGGGCGCGACGCGCTCGCTCGAGAAGCTCGAGCCCGGAGCGACCCAGGACTTCGACCTGCCGCTGCCCGCGCAGCCCAAGACCATCTCGATCGCGCAGATCGGCCCGTGGGCTCAGCGCCGGGTCGACGTGCCCATTCCCGCCCAGAGCGCGCGCTACACCCTGCCCGAAGTGGTGCTCGACGAACGCCCGACCGACGTCGCCCTGCGCGCTCACGCGGCCGGCGGCCTGCGCGACGGCTGGATCGCGCTCGACGGCCAGAAGAAGGCGCTGGCCGGCTTCGAGGGCAAGTCCGAGGCGGAGCTCGACGTGCCGATCGCCGCCGGCGAGCACGACCTGGTGGCCAAGGTCGAGACCAGCGACGGCGTGTCGATCTTCGACCTGCGCCGGCTCACGCGCGACTGACTCGCGCGCGACTCACAAGAGCGCCAGCTGGCGCGGCTGGTCGGTGACTTCGTCGAAATCCTGGCCGAGCTGCGCCAGGATCGCCTGCGCGATCGGCCGCACGACCTTGTCCACGTAGTGCGCGCGGTCGACGTCCCGGGGCAGCGCGCCCTCGGGCTCCACCGGCTCGGGCCCGCCGCGCGTCTGCACGTAGTGCACGACCCGGCCGACGCCCGGCCCGGCCTTGCGCGCGGCCTCGACGTGCGGCGGCGTGGCCGCGGTGTAGCGCTCGACCGCGCCCTTGCGCAGTCCCTTGCGGATCACGAGCTCGTGATCGAGGCGGCCTGCGAGCAGGTCGGCGACCGTCTCGCGCACGAACGGCGCGACCGGCTCGTCGCGAAACAGCCGCTCGAGCATGCCGCGCTGCAGCCGGCGGCCGACCTCGGGCCAGTCCCGCCGCACCGCCTCGAGACCCACCACGTGCACGCTGCCCTTCACCAGACCCGCATAGCGCTTCTTGCTGCCCTGCGTGCCGCCGCGCAGCGCGGGCTGGAAGAAGCGCTCGAAGACGTGCTCCAGCTCGAGCTCGAGCCGCGGCTCGACCGACCACTCGCGGCGGATCGACTCACTGAGCTCGGCCTGGACCCGCGCGCGCAGGGCCTCGGCCGCCCGGTAGGCGCCCTCGACCGCGAGTGACTCGTCGACCTGCACGAACACCGAGTCGGTGTCGCCGTAGAGCACGCGCGCGCCCGCGGCTTCGAAGGCCCGCCGCGTGCGCTCGAGCATGAGCCGGCCGAAGCCCGTGACCGCGTTCGCGACCTCGGGGTCGAAGAAGCGGCCCGAGGGCGCGCCGAGCACGCCGATCATGGCGTTCATCATGATCTTGATCGCGAGATCGGCGTGGCGGTCGCCGCGGCGCTTGGCCTCTTCGCGGCGCACGGCGAAGCGCGCCAGCACCTCGGGCAGGATCGCCTCGCGGCGCGAGAAACGCGCGCCGTTGGGGGCGGCGAGTGAGTCGCCCTCGGACGCGACCGCGTGCGCCAGCGGGTCCAGGTTGAAGGTGCGCATGAGGCTCGGGTACAGGCTCTTGAAATCGAACACCGCCACGTTGCGGAACACCCCGGGGTGCGAGTCCATGACCGCGCCGCCCGACACGGGCGAGCCGGTGACCGGCTCGCTGCGGTTCACCGAGGGCGCCACGCGCCCGCGGCGGCGCAGCTCGGGCAGATACAACAGGTCGAACGAGGCGATGCTCGCGCCCACGCGGTCGAGCTGCATGCCGCACAACAGGCTGCGTTCGATCGCCAGCTCGAGCAGTGACTCGCGTTCGAGGATGTCGAGCACCAGCACCGCGTCCTCGCGGTTGTAGGCCACGAAGGCCGGCAGGTCCTCGCGGTACAGGCGCAGGATCTCCTCGACGCGGGCGCGCCCGGCGTGCGCGATGCGCTTGCCGCGGCCGAGCAGGGT
>DATKAO010000069.1 GCA_035498015.1 Myxococcota bacterium | reverse complement strand
TCGCGACCGCGCGGCTCTTGCACCGCACGGGTGACTCGTTCCGCGCATTGAAGGTGATCGACGAAGGCTTCGGCGGAACCCTGGACCAGGGCATCGACCCCACCTGGCGCGAGGCCTGGGAGCTGGCCTGGCCGCGCGCGTTCGGCGAGTGGGTCGGCAGCTCGACCCGCGAGTTCGCGTTCGACCCGGCGCTGGTTTGGGCGATCATGCGCGAGGAGAGCGCCTACCGCGCGCAGGTGAGCTCGCCCGCGGGCGCGCTCGGCCTGATGCAGCTCATGCCGCAGACCGGGGGCAGGGTGGCAGGGGAGCTCGGCCTCGCGGGCTTCGTCACCGAGCGCCTCTACGACCCCGAGACCAACATCCGCCTGGGCACTTACTACCTGCGTTCGCTGATCGAGCGCTTCCAGGGCTCGCGCCCGCTGGCGATCGCGTCGTACAACGCCGGCCCCGACGCCGTGGGCCGCTGGCTCGAGAAGGACGCCCAGGTGAAGCCCGACGTGTTCGTCGAGTCAGTCACCTACGGCGAGACGCGCCGCTACCTGCGGCGGGTGCTGCGCTCGTACCGCGTGTACCAGCTGCTCTACGGCGACGAGGTCCGGCCGCCGGCGCCCCCGGCCGCGGTCGCCGCGCCGCCCGCCAGCGTGGCTGCGCCGCCCGCCCAGGAGGCTCAACGGGAGGCCGTTTCGGGCCGATAGCCCGCGCATGGGCAAAGCCATTCTCGCGCTCCTCGTGCTGGTCGTTGCCGCGGCCGGTGCCGGTTACTGGAACTACAACCGCAACGCCGGGATCGAGGCCGACCTCCACAAGCCGCGGCCGTTCGCGAACGTGTCGACGCCCGATCTGGCGAAGCTGATCGCGGCCTACGAAGGGGAGGCCAAGCGCGCCAAGGCGCGGGTCGCAGCCGCGCCGGGCGGCGAGGACGCGATCGCCCAGCAGGACGCGAGTGACGTCGGCGGCAAGGCCCAGGCGTTCGCGAACTTCCAGCGCAACAACGAGGCCTGGAAGGCCCAGCGCGGCGCCGTGATGGAGCACCAGGTCGAGATCGAGCAGCTCAAGTTCGAGAAGTCGATCCGCGACCGCCACTTGGACGACCCCAAAGAGGTGTTCAAGCGGCGGCTGCTGACCTTCTAGTCCTCGTCGTCGTCGGCCGGCTCGTCCTCGGGCTCTTCGATCTCCGCGGGCTCCGCGGCGGCGCCCGCCGGCTCGTCGATCTCGATGTCCTCGATCTCGAGGTCCTCGGGATCGATTGGCGTATCGAGATCTTCGCCTTCTTCCACGGGCGGCGGCGGCTTCACCGCCTTCTTCGGCGCGGGCGGGGCCGCGGCCTTCTTGCCGCGCGTGCGCTTGGGCTTCTCGAAGGCCGGTGACTGGCGCTGGTCGGCGCCGCACTTGGGGCAGCGCGGCTCCGGCTTCTGCATGTCGTAGAACTTGGCCTGGCACGAATAGCAGACCCACTTCTGGCCGAGCTTCGTTTTTCGGGCGGCATCCATGCGGCGGGGCTCCTTGTGAAGGCGGGGGTATACCACGGGATCCCGGGAGAGCAAGCGACGTTCCGATGGCGGGAATCACTTCGGGGGTTCGGGCGGCAGGGCGTAGAATCTGCACGTGGCCAAACGCAGCCGGGAGCGGGTCGAGATCGAAGCTCCAGCGGAGCTGCGCTCGGAGCTGCGCGCCCGCGGCGTGTCCGACGCCACGATCGATCGCGCGCTCGGCACGGGAATCCCGCTGCAGAGTCTCTGGGGCTGGCTCAATTGGCGGCGCATGGACGAGGCGGACCTCCACGCGCTGATCGGCTGGCACGAGCGCTTCACCACCGGTGACCTGCGCGCGCGCGAGGTGACCCACGGCGACGCCGACGCGTTCTCGGACCTCTGGGAGAACTCGCCCGAGGAGATCGGCGAGCTCGAGATCACGGTGCTGCGCAGCCCCGATCCGTTCGCGCAGTTCCGGCTGCAGACCCACGTCCAGCTGAACGTGATCGCCGACGGCAACGTGCTGGTGGCGAGCTGCGGCTGGTCGCGGCGCAACGTGCGCATCGCGGGCCAGCGTGTCTCGGTGCGCTACGGCCAGGCGTTGCGCGTGCACCAGGGCTACCGGCGCCAGGGCCTGGGCGACGCGGTGCGACTGTTCCCCGCATCGATGACCACCGTGCGCCCCTCGATGGCCCAGTACGACATCATGCGCTCGGGAAACTTCGCGGTCGTGGGCTGGTGGAACAAGCACGTGCCCGGCTTCTTCGCAGGCACGCCGCAGCGCGAAGGGGAGGTGCCGGGCATCCCCGTGACCGTGAGTCAGATTCCCGCGGCGGCCTCCGCGCCGGAGAGCCGGTCCGTTCGTCCCGCGCGGCCCGAAGACCTGCCGGTCTGCGCAGAACTCGTGAACCGCACGCACGGCGAGCTCGACCTGTTCGCGCCCTACAGCCGCGACTCACTCGAGGAGCGGCTCGACGAAGGCTACTGGGGCGAGCGCGCGCCCTGGTACCCGCGGGTGTACGGCTGGCCCGACTTCTTCGTGCTCGAGTCCGCAGGGCGCATCCGCGCCTGCGCCGGCCTGTGGGACCGCGGCCGCGACCTGCGCGAGCGCATCCGCAAGCGGAAGACCGGCGAGGAGCGCACGTTCGCCGGAACGGCGCTGCTCGACTGGGGCCACGCCGAAGGCGCCGAGGACGCGATGGTGGAGCTCGTGGGCCACCTGACGGCGCGCACGCGCGCGCTCGGCCGCGACTTCCTCTTGCTCTCGCTCGACCAGGCGCCCGAGCTCGCCAAGCGCCTCGAGCCGCTCGAGCCCGCCAGCGAGACCCGCTACCTGCGCTGGAACGCCAAGCCCGAGATCACGCGCCCGCACACGGATCTCCGCTACTGGTGAGAGGGCACCGGCGGGCTCCAAGTCGCGCCGGTGCGTCGGAGCGTTGATTTAACAGAATGCTCCTTATCGGTACTCAGCGGGAGGGCTCGCCTCGGCCGATCGAGCCCGAGCCCGCAGCCAGCTAGAAGAGCTTCGTGCTCGGGTCGGCTTCCACCAGTGCGCGGCCGGACTGCTCGGCGACCAGGTCGAGGTCGAACACGGTGTGGGCGGACATCATGTGGATGTCGCGGTGGATGCGCTGGAGCTCGTGATTCAGGAAGTGGACGCTGGCTCCGGAGCCTTCCACGACGTTGCGGATCACCGTCTTACAGTCGCGCACCACGTGGGCGATCGTGAGTCGCATCTGGATCTGATCCAAAAGATCGAGCTGCTTCCCGCCCCGGGCGTGCGCGGTGAGCTGGCGCGCCACGTCCTTGAGCACCGCCTCGGCGGCCTTGGCGTCGGCCAGCGCGTGCGCGAGCCGGACCTGGCCGGGAGCGCGGTGACTCTGGGTCTTCTTGGTGCCGAACGGCACGCGCTCGGCGAGCAGCTGGCGGAACAGCTCGACCGAGCGGCGCGCGGCGCCCACGGCCGGGATCGCCGCGGTCAGCGACAGCATCGGGAAGACCGGAATGCGACCGAGATAGTCGTCTCTCGGCGCGGGCGCGAGCGGCCGCAGGGTCACGTAGCGCTCGGGCACGTGCACGGCGTTCGCGACGATGTCGTGACTGCCGGTCGCGACCATGCCGTCCACGTGCCAGGTGTCTCGCACCTCGACGGCATCGGGCGGCACCAGGAACATGCGCGGCGTGCCTTCCGGCTCGGTCGCGATGCGGCCCGACAGCAGCACCCAGTCGGCGTGCACGATGCCGGTGCCGAAGCGCCAGTGACCGGTGAGCTCGTAGCCGTCGCCCTTCGGCGTCGCGATGCCGTCGTTGGGGTTCACGCTGCCCGGTGCCAGCACGAACGGCTGGCGCGAGAAGATCTCGTCCTGGAGCTCGCGCGAGAAGTTCCCGAGCTGCCAGTTGTGCTCCATGTAGAACGTGGTGATCCAGCCGGTCGACGCGCAGGCCTCGCTCACCGCCACGCCGATGTCCATGAACAGGTCGAGGTCGATCTCGTAGCCGCCGAAGCGCTTGGGCACGAAGCTGCGGAACACGCCCGTGCGCTTCAGCGCTTCGATCACCTCGTCGTCGGGCTTGCGCCGCAGCTCGGCGTCGGCGGCCCGCTCGGCGATCAGCGGCGCGAGCGCGCGCACCCGCTCGAGCAGGCCGTCGGCGGAGTCCGGAGTCACGCGCGCTCGCTCGGCGGCTCGACCTTGCGCCGCCCTTCCAGGCGGAAGCGCACGCGCGGCTCGGCATCGTCGGCCACGAACGGGCGCTGGAGCCAGCACACCTCGAGCTGCAGCCCGTTCGGATCGAGGAAGTAGATCGACTTGCACCAGCCCTCGTGGTCGACGGGCCCGCGCACCTCGATGCCGTTCGAGACCAGGTGCGCCTTGATGCGCTCGAGGTCGTGCTCGGTCTCGGCGTCGAACGCGAAGTGATACACGCCCGGCGGCAGGCCGAGCCCTTTGTTGATGCCCGAGTCGAAGTCTCTCGGGAAGCCAGTCACGTCCTGACCGCTCATGAAGCCGATGAGCTGGCCGTTCCCGGCATCGAAGAAGAAGTGTTTCATCTCGCCCTTGCCGGCGATGTCGATCAGGTCCGCGCGCACCAGCGGGAAGCCGAGCACGTCTTCATAGAAGCGACGCGTGGCCTCCATGTCCTTGGTGCCGAGATCGATGTGGTTGAAGCCTCGGGTCTTGAGCACGGTGACTCTCCTTCCGGGCCGTCTTGCCCCGCCGCAATCGTAATGAGACTATGCGCGGCGATCAACGGGAACCCGCCATGGCTCAGTGGTCACTCGCGATCGTCAGAACTTCTGACAGCGCCCTCCTCCTCGAGGATGCGCCGCACGCGCTCGTGAGAGAGTCCCGCGGCCTCGCCGATCTGGCGCAGGCTGTGGCCGTCGGCCGCGGCCTGGGCGATCCGTGCGTGCAGCTCCTTGCGGGCACGCTGCGCGGCGCGCGCCCGCGACTGCACGCGCGCGAGCTGGCGCTCCTCGGGCGCGCTCGCACTCGCGGGCTGCACGAACAGCTCCACCAGGCGCGCGACGGCAGCGTCGCTGGGCGGCGCCTGCTCGAGCGCCCGCAGCGCCAGCACCCCGAACGCGAGCGCCAGCACCAGCCGCGCGAGCTCGTCGATCGGCAGCACCGGGTCGATGCGCCCCGACTCCAGGCCGGCGCGCGCCGTGCGCTCGAAGGCTTCGAGGTGCGCGCGGATCACGCGCGCGTAGCTCTCGGCCACCTTGGGATCGCGCCGCGCGAGCGCGATCGCGTCGACCAGCAACAGGTCGCTGCGCCCGCTGGGCACGCCCAGCAGTCCGCGCGCCAGCGCCGGGGCGACCTCGGCCGCGGGCTTGCCGGCGAGCGCGGCGCTGCGGCGCGTGAACGCCTCCACGGTGCCCAGCCCCACGGCTTCCAGCAAGAGCTCGACCTTGCTGCGGAAGTGACCGTAGACCGCGCCCGTGGTCACTCCGGCGCGCGCGGCGATGCCCGCGACCGTGGCGGCCTCGTAGCCCTTGCTCGTGAACTCCGCGACCGCCGCGTCGAGCAGCGCGGCCCGGGCGCTGGGTCGTCGGGGCGCGCGGCGCCGAGGGGCAGTCATGCCCCGCATTCTACGCACGGGGGCGCGCGGTGACCGACCGCGAGCTGCGCGAGCTGTGCAGGCGCTACTTCGACGCGATCGAACGACACGATCTCGAAGCCGTGGCCGACTGTTGCGACCCGGAGTTCACGTTCTGGGTGAATCTGTCGGGCAGCGAGCTCACGCGCGAGCAGAGCCTCGCCACGCTGCGCGACGGCCACGCCCTGCTCCGCCGCCGCAGCTACGACGACCGGCGCATCGACACCTTCGACGGCGGCTTCCTGGCGCGTTACTCGGTGACTTGCGTGCCGCACGACGGCCGGCGCTTCTCGCTCCAGGCCTGCGTCGTGGCGCAGTGCCGCAAGGGCAAGATCACGCACCTAGACGAGTATCTCGACTCGAGCAAGTTCCGCGCGCCGAGGCAGGCCGAGCCGTGACCGACGGCGAGATCCGCGAGCTGTGCCACCGTTTCTTCGACGCCTACCAGGACCGGCGCGTCGACGAGCTGGCCGAGATCTACGCGCCCGACTGCATCATCTGGCACAACGTGTTCGGCCGCGAGACGACCGGCGCCGAGAACCTCGCCGCCCTGCCCAAGAGCTACGCCGGCCAGCGCCGCCGCACCTACGACGACCGCACGATCAACACCTTCGAAGGCGGCTTCGTGATCCAGTACACGCTGGCCGGCGTGCAGCACGACGGCCACCGCGGCGCGCTCTGGATCTGCATCGTGGCCCTGTGCAAGGACGGCAAGATCACCCGGATCGACGAGTACATGGACTCGAGCAAGTTCGCGGCCTGGGCCGGGCGCGGCCGCCCGAGGAGTGAGTCGTGAGGAAGGACTCCGAGACGCTGGCGCTGTGCGACCGCTTCTTCGACGCGATCGAGCGCCGGGACTTCGAGACGGTCGAGAAATGCTACGCCCCCGAGCTCGTGGTCTGGCACAGTCACGACTGTCTGTACCAGGCCCGCGAGTCGAACCTGAAGACACTCCGCGACGGAATGTCACGCTTCAAGAAGATGCGCTACCGCAACCGCCGCATTCACACCTTCGAAGGCGGATTCGTCCAGCAACACACCCTCTTCGTGACTCACCCCAACGACTTCGTGGGCCAGATGGACGTCTGCTTCGTGGCCTACACCCGCGACGGCATGATCTCGCGCGCCTACGAGTATTTCGATCTGGGGCAGATCGAGAGGTTTCTAGGACCTCGGAGCTGAAGAGCATCTCTGCGCGCCGCGCTCCGAGCAATACCCGTCGGTCGCTGCTTCGCGAGTACGCTGCAGACGCTCCCTCTGGGTATTGCTCCGGACGCGGGCGCGAATCACACCTTTCCAGTCCTCCAAAAAAAATGAGGTCGCGTCGACGATCTCACCAGTGCGACCCTGCGGGCCGCGTTCGCAATGCCATCGGGCGCGGACCGGATGGTGGAAGTGGCGAACGCGTCGACGCGATCTCTATTTTTTGGGGGGATCGGAAGTATCTGGTTCGCGCGCGCGGCCGGGGCAAAACCCGGAGGGAGCGTCTGGAGCGTACTCGCGAAGCAGCGACCGAGGGTTTTAGCCCGGAGCGCAGCGCGCCGAGGCGCTCTTACTTCTTCTCCGCAGCAGCGGCCGCGTCGAGAGAGGCTTGCTCTACCCCGATTCTCTGCACGATGCGCTCTTGCTCGGCCAGGTCGGGCCAGCCGGCGAGGACTTCGCGGTAGGCGGCGATGGCTCGGTCGGGGGCTTTGGCTCGCGAGTAGGCGTCGCCCGCTTCGATCCAGGCGAGCGCGCGCGGCGGGTAGCCAGTGACTTTGGCGGCGGCCTCGTAGGTCTCGCCGGCTTGCAGGGGCTGGTTTCTCTGGTCGAGCGTGTAGCCGCGCAGGCGCAGCGCGATGGCGCGGCGCGGGTCGTCCGCGGCGAGTGAGTCGGCGATCTTCTGCAGGCGTGGGTCGGCGGCGTCGAGCTTGCCCAGGTCAACCTCGAGCTCGGCGGCCTTGATGCCGGCGATCGCGGAGATCTGGCTCGAGCCGTGCTTGGCGATGAAGGCGTCGAGCTCGGCCACCGCGGCTTCGCGCGCCTTCGTGGCCTGCTCCGAGTTGGCCGGCTCGGGGACGAAGTACTCGCCCGGGCTCGCGCCCATCGCGTTCGCGAAGCTCGTGTCGATCTGCGCGAGCTCGGTCTCGGCGGCCTCGATGCCGCGGCGGCGCCACTCGAAGACGCCCGCGACGATGCCGCCAAGCGCGAGCAAGAGCCCGGCGCCGAGCACGATCTCGCGCGCGTGCGTGTTCGCCCAGTGGAAGGCGTCCTGCAGGCGCGCCTCGAAGCCTTCGAGCCGGGCCTGGGTGTCGCTGTGCGGGCGTGGATTCATCTCGGGGCGGGGATCTTAGCGGGTTTTGGCCTGGGGTCCGGACAATTCCTCGGTGCCCGTTTCCAGCTCGCGGCGGCCGCGCAGCTTCACGCGCACGGGCGCGGAACGGATGCCGAAGCGCTTGCGCATGAAGCCCTCGAGATACCGGTGGTAGTTCTTCGCGATCAGCGCCGGGTCGTTCATGAACACGAGCACCGTGAACGGGCGGCTCGAGACCTGCGTGATGTAGAAGAAGCGCGCGCGCTTCTTGCCGCGCAGAGGCGGCGTGTTGCGGTCGATCGCCTCTTCGAGCGCGCGGTTGAGCTCGGCGGTCGAGATCTCGAGCGCCTGCTCGTCGAAGAGCTTCAGCGCCTCGGGCAGCACGTGCGCGAGCCCCTGCTTCGTGACTGCGCTGGTGCGCAGCAGCACGGGGTCGGGCACGAAGGCCAGGCGCCGCTCGAGCTGGCGCGCGAGCTCGGCTTCGCGCGGCGTGCCCGCGACCCGGTCCCACTTGTTCAAGAGCAGCACCAGCGGCCGGCCGCGGTCGAGCGCGAGCCGCGCCAGCTTCGCGTCCTGCTCACTCACGCCCACGTCGGCGTCGAGCACGAGCAGCGCCACGTCGCAGCGCTCGAGTGAGCGCAGCGCCATGAGCGCGCTGCCGCGCTCCAGCCGATCGGAGCGCCGGCCGCCGCGCCGCATGCCCGCGGTGTCGACCAGGATCAGCTCGCGGCCGTCGACCTCGAGACTCGAGTCGGTCGCGTCGCGCGTGGTGCCGGGCTCGTCGGCCACGATGTTGCGCTCCTCGCCGAGCCACGCGTTGAGCAGCGACGACTTGCCCACGTTGGGCCGGCCGATGATCGCCAGGCGCGGGGGGCCGCTGCGCACCTCGACCTCGTCCACCGGCCGCCCCTCGGGCAGGTGCTCGCCGATCGCGACTTCGAGGTCGGCGATGCCGCGCGCGTGCGCTGCGCAGGTCGGCACCACCTCGCCAAAGCCCAGCGCATGGAACTCGGCGGCCTGGACCTCGAGCTGCGGCGAGTCGGACTTGTTGGCGACCACCACGACCGGGCGTCCGCCTTTCCGCAGGAGCTCGGCGATCTGGGCGTCCAGCGGCAGGAGACCCGCGCGGGCGTCGACCACGAACACGATCACGCTGGCCTGGGAGACCACCAGCCCCACCTGGCGGCGGATGGCGGCCGGAATGCCCGACTCGGCGTCCGGATCCAGCCCTCCGGTATCCACCAGGAGCGCTGGCTTGCGCTCGATCTCGGTCGCCACCGCCACCCGGTCCCGGGTGACTCCCGGGCGGTCCTCGACCAGCGACCGGCCCTCCCGGAGGAGCCGGTTGAAGAGCGTCGACTTGCCGACGTTCGCCCGGCCCACGATCGCCACCAGCGGTGGTCCGGAGCCGTGGGGTCCGGAGCCGTGGGTAGGGTGCCCACGGCGTTCATCAGACCTGTCACCTGCGGTCACGAGAGAGCCACTCCTGGGGGTTCGGGTAGCGAGTGGTTGACACTGCTAGCGGTTTTGGGCGAGGCTCGCCGCGTCTCGTCGCTGCGTACTCGGGGAGGGTCCGGCAAATGATCCGCAATCTTTCGCTGGTCTGTCTGCGCGCCGCCCTCTGCGGCGCTGCCCTGGCGGCCCTGGTGGGTCTGGCCCCGCGCGCTGCGCGCGCCGATGCCACGCAGCTGTGCCGTGCCGGCAGCAACATGATCCTGGCGCCGTTCGACGCGGTGCTCGGGCCGTTCATCGCCGGCAAGGACGAGTACTACGGCGTCACCCAGATCGACGATCCGGACATCATCAAGGCGATCGGGGTCGTGCCCGGGTACATCCTGCTGAACGGCATGCAGCTCGGCGGGTCCATGTTCCGCGAGATCTCGGCGCTCATGGAGCTGCCGATGGGCATGGTCACCCTGTTCCGCGACGGCGCTCAGCCTCCCCTCTTCCGCTCCCAGGAAGAGGCATGGGCGCTCTACAGCGAGGACGTCGCTGGCGGGAAGTGCCCGATCCGCTTCGGCACGTCGTACAACACGATCAACGACGGCTGAGCTCCGCCAGCACCCGCTCGACGGCGCGCTCGCGCGCGTCGGCGTCGAGCCAGTCGAGCTCGGGCTCGGCGCGGAACCAGGTGCGCTGGCGCTTGGCGTAGCGCCGGGTCGCGATCCAGATGCGCTCGCGCGCCGTGGCCTCGTCGAGCCGCCCTGCCAGGAGCTCGCCGATCTCGCGGTAGCCGATCGCCTGGAGCGGCCGCAGCGTGGGCGCGTAGCCGGCGGCGTAGAGCCCGCGCACCTCGTCGACCCAGCCGGCCTCGAACATGCGCGCGACGCGCTCTCGCAGGCGCTCGGCGAGCACGGTCCGGTCGAGCGCGAGCCCGAGCCAGCGCACGTCGAAGGGCCGGTCGGCGAAGCGGTGCCGGGCGTGCTGGGCCGAGATCGGGCGCGCGCCGAGCGCGGCGGCCTCGAGCGCGCGCACGGTGCGCACGCGGTCGCGCGGGGCAATGCGCAAGGCGGCCTCGGGGTCGCGCCGCTCGAGCTCGGCACGGAGTGACTCGTCGCTGCGCGCCTCGAGCTCGGCGCGCAGCGTGGGGTCGGACGCGGCGCCCTGGATCAGCCCGCCCGCGAACGCCCGCGCGTAGAGGCCCGTGCCGCCCACCAGCAGCACGGGCTTGCCGCGCGCGGCGATGTCGGCGGCGGCGGCGCGCGCCAGCTCGGCCCAGCGGCCTGCCGACATGGGCTCGTCGGGCGCGACCAGGTCGAGCGCGTGGTGCGGGATGCGCGCGCGCAGCGCGTGACTCGGCTTGGCCGTGCCCACGTCGAGCCCGCGGTAGACCTGCATGGAGTCGGCGCTCACGATCTCGGCGCCGGTGCGCTCGGCGACGGCGCACGCGAGCTCGGTCTTGCCGGTCCCCGTGGGACCGACGATCGCGACGACGCGCGGCCGGGTCATGCGCGGCGCAGGAAGCGGCGCTCGAGCTCGGCGCGGTCGAGCGAGAGCGCCACGGGCCGGCCGTGCGGGCAGTTCGCGAACCAGATCTCCTGGTCGAGGCCCGCCAGCAGCGCAGTCACTGCGCGCGCGTCGAGCCGGTCGCCCTTGCGCACCGCGGAGTGACACGCGGCGGTCGCGAACAGGTCGTGCAGCGCGCGCTCGAGGCCGTCCCGCGTCTCGCGCTCGGCGGGCTCGCGCAGCAAGCTCGCGGTCTCACGCAAGAGCGCCGGCCAGTCGGTGCCCGCGCGCTCGGCCAGCAGCGCCGGCAGCGCGCGCAGACGCACGGGCACGGTGCCGCGCGGGCCGGGCGGGCCCGGCTCGAGCCCGATGCCCGCGCGCTCCAGGAGTGACTCGTGCGCGGCCACGGTGTCGGCGTCGGCGCGCGACAGCTCGAGCTCGAGCGGCAAGAGCAGCTCCTGGCGCTCGAGCTTGTCCTCGGCGAAGCCGCGGCGCAGGCGCTCGAACAAGACCCGCTCGTGCGCCGCGTGCTGGTCGAGCAGCACGAGCCCGTCGTCGCCCTCGAGCACGAGATAGAGCCCGAGGGCCTGGCCCAGATAGCGCAGCCGCGAGAACACCCAGGGCGCGCGCGGCGAGTCAGTCGAGCGATACGCGTCGCCCGGCGCGTCGGCGGCGGCGCTCGCGCCGAAGAGGCCCAGGCCGGACGAAGGCTCGCGCGGCTCCGGCGGAGCGCCTCGAAGCCCGGGAAACGCGGCAGGCCGCTCCGGGGCCGACCCGCCGCGCACGGCGCTGCCGATCGCCCGCCGCAGGAGGTCGGTGACGGCGCGCGGATCGCGGAAGCGGACCTCCCACTTCGCCGGGTGCACGTTCACGTCGACCAGCTCGGGGTCGGCGCCCAGGAACAGCACCGCGACCGGATAGCGGCCGGGCGGCAGCGCGTCGCGGTAGGCATCGCGCACCGCGAACTGCAGCACCCGGTCGCGCACTGGCCGACCGTTCACATAGACGAACAGCTCCCCCGGTCCGCTGCGCATGACGTGGGTCGGACTCACGAAGCCCCGCAGCGACAGGCCGGCGTGCTCGGCCGCCACCGGCACCAGCGCCTCGCCCGTGCCCGGCGGCAGCACGGCGATCACCCGCTCGCGGGGCTCGGCCGTGGGGAGCCAGAGCCCGGCGCGGCGCCCGTCGCGCTCCAGCTCGAAGCGCACGTCGGGCCGCACGAGCGCCATCCGTTCCAGCCAGTGGCCGACCTGACTCGCCTCAGTGACTGGATTCTTCAGGAACTTGCGCCGCGCCGGGACCCGGCCGAACAGCTCGGCGACCTCGAGCGCGGTGCCTTCGGCGCAAGCGATCGGGCGCACCGTGGCGATGCCCGCGCCCTCCCCGACCAGCTCGGTGCCCAGCGCGTCCTCCCGGCGGCGGGTGCACATGCGCACCCGGGCGACCGAGGCGATGCTCGGCAGCGCCTCACCGCGAAAGCCGAGAGTCTCGATGCACGCCAAGTCGTGCAGAGTCGCGAGCTTGCTGGTGGCGTGGCGTTCGAAAGCCAGGCGGGCGTCCTCCCGACTCATGCCCGAGCCGTCGTCGCTCACGTGGATCGAGCTGATTCCGCCGTCGCGGATCGCGACCCGGATCTGTGTCGCCCCCGCGTCGAGCGAGTTCTCGACCAGCTCCTTCACGACCGAAGCCGGGCGTTCGACCACCTCGCCCGCGGCGATCTGGTTCACCAGCTCGCTCGGCAGAACCCGGACGTTTGCCATCGCGCGGCGAAGGTATCACGCCCCCGAGTGGCTCCCCGAAAGTCAGCCGGAAACACTCGAAATTCCTTGACAGGCTTGTGGCCTTGGTCAACTTCTTGCGCACGAGGGGGGTTGCGATGTCAGGTACGGCTACCGTGGCAGGGTCGGCGGACTCCATCGGCGCGAGTCCAGCTCCGTCGAAGGCCGTCTCGATTGCGCGCCGCCGCACCGATCGACTGGTGGGGACCAGCCGCGCCGTGCTGCGCACGCTCGAGCAAGTGGCCGTGGCGGGCCGGGGCCGCTTCCACGTGCACATTGCGGGCGAGGAAGGCACCGAGAAAGACCTGGTCGCGCGCCTGATCCACGAGGCGAGTGATTGGGCGGACGGCGGCTACTTCGCGATCGACGCGTCGCTGGTGCACGAGACACTGGTCGGGCGCGAGCTGTTCGGCGCGGAGCGCGGCGCGATCGCCTCGCTGCCGGGTGAGTCGGTCGGCGCGCTCGACCGCATGTCCGGCGGGACGGTGCTGATCGACCACATCGAGGCCCTGCCCAAGGACTTGCAGCAGACGCTCGCCACCGCGCTGCGCGACGGGCGCTTCCGCCGCATGGGCGGCAGCAACTCGCACGCGCTCGAATGCCGCGTGATCGCCGCGAGCCCCGAGTCGCTCGACGTGCTGGTTCACTCCGGGCGCGTGGTGCCCGAGCTCGCCGAGCGCCTGCGGCTGCTCGAGATCCAGCTCCCGCCGCTGCGCGAGCGGCGCGAGGACATCCTGCCGCTCGCCGCCCAGTCACTCGCGGCCGCGCGCGAGGAGATCGAGCGCGAGCTCGGCCGCCCGGCCCGCGTGCGCGGCTTCACGCGCGAGGCGCTGGAGCGCCTGCGTGACCACGGCTGGTCCGGCAACGAGCGCGAGCTGCGCGAGCAGATCCACGCCGCGGTGCGTCTGGCGCGCGAAGAGGAGATCGGCGCGAACGACCTGTCTCTGGGCCCGGACCTGGGCGACGAGGTCCCGTCGTTCCGCGACGCGAAGCGGAAGTTCGAGCGCGACTACGTCTCGCGCGTGTTGAGACTCTGCAAAGGCAACATCAGCCGGGCCGCTCGCATCGCGAAGAAGGACCGCAAGGACTTCTACGACGTGATGCGCCGGAACAACATCGACCCGGCTGCCTTCCGCTGAGCAAGAGGAAGAGCGTGTCTGCGCGCTGCGCTCCGGGCTAAAACCCGTCGGTCGCTGTGCTCGAAGACTCGCAACGCTCCCTCCGGGTTTTGCCCCGGCCGCGCGCGGGCTGACGAGGCAACCCGCGTCGCGTCGTGGCGCGGCGCGGCGCGCGACGATGTCTCCGTCTATGCTGTGCGCATGATCGCCGCCGTGGTGCAGATGACCTCGGGCTCGGACGTCGCGAGGAACCTGTCGCGCGCCGGTGAGTGGATTGCGGCTGCGGCAGCGCGGGGCGCACAGCTCGTCGCTCTGCCCGAGATGTTTGCCCAGATCCGGGAGGAGAATGCGCCGGCGGGTCCGAATCCGGCGGCCCAGGACGTACCCGGCGGCCCGGTGCTGCGGTTTCTGTCGGAGCAGGCGGCGGCGCACCGGATCGTGCTCGCGGGCGGGTCGTTTCCGGAGCGCATTGCGGGCGACGAGCGCGTGTTCAACACGTCGACCGTGTTCGGGCCGAACGGGGAGTTACTCGCGCTCTACCGCAAGATCCACCTGTTCGACGTGGACCTGGTCGGGGCCACGCTGCGCGAGTCGTCGCGCGTGGCGCCGGGCAGCGAGCTCGCGCTGGCCAAGACCGACGCCTGCACGCTCGGTCTCTCGGTCTGCTACGACGTGCGCTTCCCGGAGCTCTACCGGCAGCTCAGCGAGCGCGGCGCCGAGGTGCTGCTCGTGCCCTCGGCCTTCAC
>DATKAO010000068.1 GCA_035498015.1 Myxococcota bacterium | reverse complement strand
GGCATCGACCGCCACGCGCTCCGCGCCCACCCGCGCGCGCGCCGCCGCGAGCTCGGCCGCGCCGGGCAGCCGGCCCGCCTCGGCCGCCGCCTTCCACAGCGCGATCAGCGGCCCGACCGTCACGTCGAACGTGCCGCGCGTTGCGGGCGTCAAGGCCAGCGAGTCGGCAGTGAGTCGCGCGAGCGCCGGCGACACGCGCTGCGGACCGCGGCCGGCGGCGCGGTTCAGCGCCGAGACCTCGCTCGCGGCGTCGAAGGTCGAGCTCGCGTGCTCGAGCGCGGCCACCGAGGCGAAGCTCTCGCGCAGCAGCGCCTCGCCCGTGGCGCGGTCCGGCGCGCACAGGCTGATCTCGAGCACCGTGCCCATGCGGTACTGGCCGTCGGAGACCATGGCGGGACACACCACGCGCGCATCGGGCAGGGGCTCGGGCCGGGCGCACGCGAGACACGCCGCGAGCGCGGCCGCGCGCGCGCCGCGCCTCAATCGAGCTCCTCGTCGTCGTCGAGCTCCGCGCCGTTCTCGCCGCTGCGGTAGTTGTCGGAGGTGCCCGACAGCACCGACCAGACCGCGAGCCCGACCAGCGCCGCCAGACTGCCCTGGAGCGCCAGGAAGCCGGCGATCTTCGCCCAGGCGAAGCCCGGAGACACGAAGCGCACCAGCCAGCCCGAGCCCTCGTCGAGCAGCGCCGACAGGAAGGGAGTCACGACGAGCGCAATCTTGGTGCGGTTGCCAAGCGGCACGAACAACACCAGGTGCGTGAGCACCATGAGCAGCATGCCCATCGCGAACAGGTGGAAGTGCGAGATCTCGAGCATGCCGAGATAGCTGCGCGGCTCGGTGAAGGCCTGCTCCGAGCCCAGGTAGTAGCTCACCACCGACGCCGGAGTGAGCGACATCTTGGAGAAGTAGAGCAGGGCGTTCGTGACCCAGAGCAGCGCGACGTACAGCGAGTAGAGCAGCACGATCACCTGCAACAGGCGGTTCCGGCTCATCTCGCCCGAGACCACGAAGCGCATCGACTCACCCCCCCGCGGGCTTCTGGATCAGCACCTGGTACAGCGCGAGCGCCGTGCGCACCGCGCGAGTCACCGACTGCGACGACAGCGTGGCGCCCGTGATCTGCTGGATGCCGCGCTTGAGCTTGAGCTCGTCGTCGAGCTTGCGGCCCTCGAACAGCGCGAGCCAGCGCGGCGGCGGCTGGAACTCGGCCGGCTCGTGGAAGGCCAGGATGCGCAGCGAACGCACCGTGCCCTCGGGAGTCAGCACGACCAGCAGCGCCTCGGGCAGCGTGCGCACGGTGCGCAGGTCGAGCAGCGCGTAGCCCAGCGTCTGCCCCGCGCGCCGCGCGGTGTGGATCGTCCACAGCTTGCGGTCGACCTCGGTCTCGGCAAGCTGGCGCACGCGCTCGACCTGCGCGTCGTCGAGCACGTAGCTCTTGGCCTCGATCGCGTCGGCGTCGGGGAAGGCGTCGTGCAGCGCCGCGTCCTGCGTCGCGTAGACGGTCGCACGCGCCGGGCCCGCCGCGAGCACGAGACAGAGCGCGAGGCTAGAACACCAGCCCGAAGCCAAGGTCGACCTGATCCCCCACCTTCCCGGCAAAGTCGTCGACGTTGCGATAGTCGAGCTTCAGCACGACGTTCGGGATCGGCTTGAACTGAATGCCGGGCACGTACACGCGCTGCTTCCACTGGCGATCCGCGACGAAGCCGGACGGGACGTTGTTCTGTGTGTCGAGATACTCCCAGCGGAAGAACGGCTCGAGAGACATCTCCGAGCCGGGCGACAGCAGCGGCATGACATCATACGCGACCTCGCCGTAGCCGCCCAACATGCGGCTCGAGATCACCGGCTCGTCGTGGTCCGCGGCGCTGAACAGGCTCGACAACTCACCCGCGTTGCCGATGTGCGACTGCGCGTACAGCGCGCGCAGGGTCAGCCCCTGCCAGCGGTAGATCGAATGCAGCTCCCAGATCGAGACCGGTGCCTTGGGCAGCTTCTGCTCGCTGCCCAGCACGTCGATCTTCTGGTTCTGACCCGAGTTGCCCTGATAGTACGAGGTGCCGAGTGACAGGCCCGCGAGCGGCTCCCACTCGAGCCGGCCCACGAACGCGAGATCGTTCGCGAGCGCCTCGCTCGCGGCCTGCCGGCCCTCGCGAATGCCGCCGCTCTCGAAGCCCTGCGCGTTCAGGCCGTCGACGAGATACACGCGGTAGCTGAGCTGTTCGCCGATGCGGCCGTACACGCCGGCTCCGTAGTCCGACCAGGTGGTGGGAATGATCGCGGTCTCGACCTGCGGCTTGAAGGTCGAGTAGTAGAAGGGCGGCTCGTGCACCTCGTTCAGGATGCCCATCGGCAAGAGCAGCACGCCGACGCGCGCGTTGATCTCGGGCTTGAACATGAAGTCCAGCGTCGAGAACTCGACCGTGACCGAGCCGTTCTCTTCGGTGGTCGCGTTCTCGAACTCGATCTCCGAGGTCCAGGCGATCCAGTCGTTGAACTTGTAGCCGAGATACAAGACCTCGCGGTCGAGGTTCGCCTCGTTGTCGCCGCGCGCGTCGCCCATGTCCTTGAAGCCGTAGTGACCCTCGACGTAGCCGCCGATCGAGACGCCTTTGGCGATCGAGTAGACCTTGGCGGCCGCGGGACCGAAGCCGTTCTGCGCCTTGAGCTCGGTCTCCTGCTCGGGCGCGGCCACCTGGGCCCGCAGCTTCTCGACCTCGTCGACCACGGTCGAGAGCTGGCGCTTCAGGTCCGCGATCTCGTCGTCGCGCGCGACGTCGCGGTCACTCGCGGCGGGCGCGGGCGCCGGCGGGTCGGCGCAGGCCGGCGGCGCGCCCGCGAGCGCCCACAGCGCGCAGCAACCCCACCCCAAACACACCACGGCTCGGACGGACATCGACGGCCCTCCCTCTGAAACCGATTTTGATAATCGTTATCAAAAGGAGTCTAGCCGGAGTGCGAAAGCGCGGTCAAACGCGCCCCTGGGCTAGGCGGCGGGCTTGTCGGCCTGGGGCAGGGTGTGCTCCGACGCGCCGCGCGGGGCCTGAGGGGCGGCGGCGTACGGGCGCCGGCGCAGCGTGCGCTTCAGCCACTCGATGCCGTCGTCGAGCTTGATGTAGAAGACCGGCACGATCAGGAGCGTGAACACCACCGACGACAGCATCCCGACCGCGGTCGCGACCGCCATCGGCTGGCGTGTCTCGGCGCCAGGGCCGACGCCGAACGCGGCGGGCAGCACGCCGAAGATCATCGCCACGCCGGTCATCAGCACCGGCCGCATGCGGATCGGCGCAGCGCGGCTCATGGCGGTGACCTTGTCGAGGCCCTCGGCGCGCAGCTGGTTGGCGTAGTCGACCAGGAGGATCGAGTTCTTGGTCACCAGCCCGAACAACAGCAGGATGCCGATCATGCTGAACAGGTTGATCGTGTTGTGAGTCAGGAGCAGGCCGCCCAGCGCCCCGACCATCGCGAACGGCACGGCGAGCATGACGGTGAGCGGGTGCACCAGGCTCTCGAACTGCGCGGCCAGCACCATGTAGATGACCAGGAGACCCAGGCCCACGGCCAGCAGGAACTGCTTGCCGCTCTCCTGGAGTGACTGCGCCGAGCCCGACAGTCCCAGCGTGATGTCCTCGGGCAGGACCTCCTTGCCCACCGCGAACGCGTCCTCGATCGCGGTGCCGAGCTTCTTGTCGGGGGTGAGGTTCGCAGTGACGGAGACGCTGCGCTGCCGGTTGCTGCGTGTGATTTCCGAGGGCGCGGCGCCCGTCTCGAGCTTCACCAGGTTGCGCAGCGAGGTGAGCTTGCCGTCCATGCTGCGCACGTAGAGCTGCTCGATCGCGTCTGGAGTATCTCGGTTCTGGCGGTCGAGCCGCATGCGGATGTCGAAGCGGTGGCCGCCGTCCTTGAATTGCCCGACCTCGAGCCCGCCGATCAGGAGCTGCACGACTTGCGAGAGCTGGGTCGCGTCGACGCCGAGCTCGGCGGCTTTCTCGCGATCGGGCAGCACGCGCACCTCGGGCAAGCCCAATTTCAAGCTCTTGTCGATGCCGACGAAGCCGCCCTTCGCGCGCAGCCGTGCGATGAACTTGTCCGCGGCCTCGTCCAGGTCCTGGAGCGCAAGGTTCCCGCGCAGCATGACCTCGAACTGCGCCTGGCCGCCGCCCGCCTGCATGACCGACGGGTCCATGATCTTGATGTTCTGCCCGGGTACGGCTTCGAGCACGGCGCGTGCGTCCTCGATGATCTGCTGCACGCGGCGCTGCCGAGCGCGCAGCGGCTTCAACGTCGCGAACATGATCCCGCGGTTCGCGCGCGGCACACCGTCGGGACCGCCGAGGCCCACCGCCTCGAACAGCCCCACGAGCTCGGGCTGGGCCATCACGTACTTCTCGTTCACGTCGAGCATCGCCTCGGTCGCGGCGAGTGCCGTGCCGGGCGGTGTCTCGAACATGGAGAAGAACATCCCGCGGTCGGAGGGCGGGAAGAACTCCTTCTCGACCCGGCTGAACATCACCACGATGGCGACGAAGGAGAGCGCGGCGAAGCCCAGCGTGGGCCACTGGTGCGAGAGGGTGAAGCGCAGGCCGGCGCGGTAAGCCTGCTCGAGCTTCTCGAACGCGCGCTCGAGATAGTGGTAGATGCTGCCGTGCGCGCGCTCCTTGGGCGGCGGCACGCGCGCCGCCAGCATGGGAGTCAGCGTGAGCGCGACGAACAGCGAGATCAGCACCGAGCCCGCGACGGTGAGCCCGAACTCCGACAAGAAGTTGCCGATGATGCCCTGCACGAACACCACGGGCAGGAACACGGCCGTGACCGAAAGCGTCGCCGCGGTGGCGGCGAAGGTGATCTGGCGCGTGCCGTCGCGCGCGGCCTCCATGGGTGACTTCCCCATCTCGCGGTGCCGCTCGATGTTCTCGAGCACGATGATCGCGTCGTCGATCACGACGCCGATCGCCAGCGCCATGCCGAGCAGGGTCATCGTGTTCAGCGTGTAGCCCGCGATCCAGACCAGCGCGAAGGTGGTGATGAGTGACACGGGGATGGCCGTGGCCACGATCAGCGTGGGCCGCGTGCGGCGCAGGAAGACGAACACCGTGAACACCGCGAGCAGCCCGCCGAACACCAGCGCGAATTCCGTCTCGGACACCGACTCGCGAATCGACTGCGAGAAGTCGATGAAGCCGTGGCCGTCGCCGATCGTGATGCCTTCGGGCAGGAGCGGCCGGAGCTGATCCAAGCGGCGCTGCACCTCGTCGCAGATCGCGACCGTGTTTCCGCCCGACTGCTTGCGCACCCCCACGCCCACGGTCTGGATGCCGCGGAAGCGCGCGGTCGCGCGCACATCGTCCTCGCCGTCCTCCACGCGCGCCACGTCGCGCAGGAGCACCGGCGCGTCGGGCCGCTGCGCGATCACCATCTTCTCCATGGCGTCGACCGAGTGGAACTCGGCGTCGGTCTTCACCGTCCACTCGACGCGCTCGCCCTCGACCAGCCCGCCGGGAATGTCGACGTGCTCGCGGCGCAGCGCGTTCATGATGTCGGTGGCCGCCAGCCCGCGGGAGCGCAGCGCCTCGCCGTCGACCCAGATGCGGATCGCGCGGTCGCGCCGGCCGAACAGCTGGATGCCGCCCACACCCGGGATCGTCTCGAGCAGCGGCTTCACGTGCCGGCGCACGTACTCCGAGGTCTCGACCGGCGAGCGGTTCGAGCTGAACGGGATCCAGAGGATCGCCTGGTCCGAGAAGTTGAGCTTGCTGATCGTGGGCGGCTCGACCTCGCGCGGCAGGTTGCGCCGCGCCTTGCCCACCTCGTCGCGCACGTCCTGGATCGCGCGGTCGAGGTTGGTGCCGAGCTGGAACTCCACGGCGATCTGCGAGATACCCGTGATCGAGGTCGAGCGCAGCTCGCGCACGCCGGCGATGGTGTTCAGGTTCTCCTCGAGGACGTCGGTCACGTCCTCCTCCATCGCCTCGGGGTTCGCGCCCTCGAGCGTGGCCACCACCATCACGTTCGGGAATTCCATGGGCGGATACTGGTCGACGCCCAGCCGAGTGACTCCCAGCACGCCCGCGACCACGAGCGCGAGCATCATCATCCAGGTCAGGACAGGCCGCTGGATCGCGATGTCGGAGAACGTCATGTCACTCGGTCCGCGCGGGCTCGTGCGCGACGCCGCTCGCCACGTCGGGCTCGGTCAGGCTGCCGTCGGGGTTCCGGATCGCCACGATCGCGCCGTCGACCAGCGCGGTGTGCCCGCGAGTCACGACTTTGTCGCCGTTCGCCAGGCCCTCGACGACCTCGACCTTGCCGCCCTTGTGCGCGCCGGTCTGGATCACGCGCCGCTCGACTTTGTCTGGGCCGGCCATGCGGAACACGACCTTGCCGTCGGAGCGCTCGAGCACGGCCTCGTCGGGGATCATCAGCACGGCCTCGCGGTGCGCGACGCCGAGGTCTGCGCGCGCGAACAGGCCGGGGCGCAGCTTGCCGTCCGGGTTCGCGAGCGTGCCCTTCACGCGCAGCGTGCGCGACGCCGGGTCGATCATGGGCGAGACGAGGGTGACCGTGGCCTGGAACACCTCGTCGGGGAACGGCGCGACGCGCACGTCGACCACCTGTCCGGAGCGCACGCGGCTGGAGTCGACCTCGGCCACGCGGAACTCGACCTCGATCGGGTCGAGCGCGACCAGCTCGAACAGCGGCGTGCCGGGCTGCACGAACTCGCCCACCGAGACGAAGCGCTGCGCGATCAGGCCCGCGAACGGCGCCTTCACCTCGGCGTCGCGGCGCGCGCGCTCGGACTGGCCGAGCTGGGCGGCCGCCGCGTCGGCGCGCGAGCGCGCCAGCTCGAGCTGGGTCTGCGCCGTGTCGAGCTGCGCCTGCGAGGCGACGTTCTTCTTGAACAGCGCCGCGGCGCGCTCGGCGGCGCGCTTCTGGTCGGCGAGCCCCGCCTGCGCCTCGGCGTTGCTGGCGCGCGCGGCGCGCAGATCGAGCTCGCGCCGTTCGGGGTCGATCTCGAGCACGCGGTCGCCGGCGTGCGCGGGCTGGCCCTCGTTGATGTACAGCGAAGTGATTCGCCCGCCGACCTCGGCCGCGATCTTCGCGTGGTTGGGAGACACCAGCTCGCCCGTCGCCTCGATGCGGTCGTCGATGTCTACCGCGGTCGCGTCGCCCAGCGACACGTTGGGCGCGGCGACGGCCTTCTCCTGCTTCTTTCCCGAGCAGCCCAGCGCGAGCGCAGCGGCGAGCGACAGAGTGAGTGCGATGCGTGTCTTCTTCACGACGGGCCTTTTCCGTTGCGGGCCAGGGCGGGGCGGACCAGTCCGCGCAGCACCGTCTCCAGCGCAACCTCGCTGAAATTCTTCGACCAACCGTACTTGGGGTTGCCCAGCCGCAGCGCGACCACGCCGTGCAGCACCGCCCAGAGTGACTGGAGCGCGGCGTCGACGTCGGTCGTCCACAGCCGGCCGGCGGCCGCCAGCGCGCGCAGCTGGTCCGACATGATCTCGCGCGCCGCTTCGGCGGCCTGGATCTTGCGCTCGCCGCCGTCGCTCGAGCCGCGGATCATCACGCGGTAGAAGGTCGGGTTGGCGGACGCGAAGCGGAAGAACGCGCGCGAGTACTCGCGGATGTTCGCCACCGGGTCGGCGACGAGCGCGACGCGCCGGATGCGCTGCAAGAGCCGCGAGAAGCGCTCCTCGAGCAGCGCGTCGATGAGTCCGTCCTTGTCGCGGAAATAGTGGTATATCGTGGGCGCCGTATAGCCGCAGCGCAGCGCGAGCTTGCGGATCGACAAGAGCTCCTCGCCGTCCTCGAGCAGGATCGCTTCGGTCGCGTCGAGGATGGCCCGGCGGGCTTCCTCGCGCTGGCGGTTGCGGCGCAGGGCCGCGGGCTGGAGCTGGGGTTCCATGGAACGGCGTGCAAGTCCTATAACGGTGCGAGACGCTATAACAGTGTTAGGTCCGCGGGTCCTGTATACCACGCGCCGCCGCCCGGACCAAACGGGGCGCTGATGCCGCGCGAGCCCAAGCCCCGCGCGCGCACGTCGCCGATCCGCAGCATGACCGTGGCCTGCGCGCGCGCCGGCGGCGTGAACCTGGCGCAGGGCGTGTGCGACACGCCGGTGCCCGAGATCGTGCGCCGCGCCGCGCAGGAGGCCATCGAGGCCGGCGCCAACACCTACACCCGCTCCGACGGCATTCCCGAGCTGCGCGCGGCGCTCGCCCAGAAGATGCGCCGCGACGACGGGCTCGACTACGACCCCGAGGGCGAGATCGTGGTCACGAGCGGCGCGACCGGCGCCTTCTACGTCGCCGCGCAGGCGCTGCTCGAGCCGGGCGACGAGGTGGTGCTGTTCGAGCCCTACTACGGCTACCACCGCAACACGCTCGAGGCGCTCGGCGTCGCGCCCGTGTACGTGCCGCTGGCCGAGCCCGACTACGCGCTCGACCTGGCCGCGCTCGAGTCACGACTCACTCCGCGCACGCGCGCGCTGGTGATCAACACGCCCGGCAACCCCTCGGGCCGCGTGTGGACGCGCGCCGAGCTTCTGGCCGTGGGCGAGCTCGCGCGCGCGCGCGACCTGTGGCTGTTCACGGACGAGGTCTACGAGCACTTCGTGTTCGACGGCCGGCGCCATGTGAGTCCCGCCAGCCTGCCCGGGCTGCGCGAGCGCACGATCACCATGAACGCGCTGTCCAAGACCTTCGCGATCACCGGCTGGCGCATCGGCTGGCTGGCTGCGCCCCGCGCGCTGTGCGAGGCGTTCGCGCACCTGCACGACCTGGTCTACGTGTGCGCGCCGGCGCCGCTGCAGCGCGGCTGCGCAGTGGGGCTCGGCAAGCTCGACCCCGAGTACTACGCGGCGATCGGCGTCGAGTACCAGCGCAAGCGCGACCAGCTGTGCGCGGCGCTGGCCGACGCGGGACTCACTCCGAACGTGCCCGGCGGCTCCTACTTCGCGCTCGCGGACCTGTCGCGCCTGCCCGGCGCCGACGGCGACGCGCGCGCGATGGCACTGCTCGAGCGCGCCGGCGTGGCCTGCGTGCCCGGCACGGCGTTCTGGCGCGGCGAGGCGGGCGAGCGCGTGGGCCGCTTCTGCTTCGGCAAGACCGACGCCGACCTCGACCTGGCCTGCCGCCGGCTCAGAAACATGCAGGTTTGACTGTTTGTTTCTGACCCCCTAAGCTGCGGCCCGCAGTGGCACCCCCCTCCCCGGCAGCACAGGTGCGCCGTCCCGAACGGCGCACCCAGGAAGAGCGCAGCGCGTCGACGCGCCAGCGCCTGCTCGACGCCACGCTCGAGTCGCTGGTCGAGGTCGGCTACGCGGCCACCTCGACCACCGCCGTGTGCGCGCGCGCCGGCCTCTCGCGCGGCGCGCAGCTCCACCACTACCCGACCAAGGCCGACCTCGTGATCGCCGCGGTCGCGCACCTGGCCAAGCGCCGCGCCGCGGAGCTCCTGGCCGACGTGCCCCGCGAGGGTCCGCCCGAGCTGCGGCTGGCGACCGCGCTCGACGCCATCTGGGCCAGCTTCTCCGGCCCCTTGTTCGCGGCCGCGCTCGAGCTGTGGGTGGCGTCGCGCACCGACGCCGCGCTGCGCGACAACCTGGTGCGCTTCGAGCGCCAGGTGGGCCGCGCCATGTCGCGCCTGTTCGGCGAGCTCGCGGGCAGTGACTCGCGCGACTTCGGCGCGCTGCTCGAGCTGACCTTCCACATGATGCGCGGGATGGCCCTGCAGCGGATCCTGCGCGACGACGACACCGAACGGCGCCGGTTGTTCGAGCTCTGGAAACGCCTCGTTTCCGAGTCACTCGGCGGCGCCAAGGGAAAGGAGAGACGATCGTGAGCGACATTCGTTTCGACGGCCGAGTGGCCGTCATCACCGGAGCAGGCGGCGGCCTGGGCAAGACCTACGCGCTCGAGCTGGCGCGCCGCGGCGCGCACGTGGTCGCGAACGACCTGGGCGGCGCGGCCGACGGCAGCGGCAAGAGTCACTCGATGGCCGACCAGACCGTCGACGAGATCAAGGCCGCGGGCGGCCAGGCGGTCGCGAACTACGACTCGGTCGCCACCCCGCAGGGCGGCGAGGGCATCATCCAGACCGCGCTCGACAAGTTCGGCCGCGTCGACATCGTGATCAACAACGCCGGCATCCTGCGCGACAAGAGCTTCGCCAAGCTCGAGCCCGCGGACCTGGAGATCGTGCTCGACGTGCACCTGAAGGGCGCGTTCTACGTGAGTCAGCCCGCGTTCCGCGCCATGAAGGAGCAGAACTACGGCCGCTTCCTGTTCACCGCCTCGGCGGCCGGCATCTTCGGCAACTTCGGTCAGACCAACTACGGCGCGGCCAAGATGGGGCTGGTGGGCCTGTCGAACGTGCTCGCGGTCGAAGGCGCGAAGAGCAACATCAAGTCGAACGTGATCGCGCCGATCGCCAAGACGCGACTCACCGAGAACCTGCTCGGCCCCATGGCGTCGAACCTGGAGCCGACCACGGTGACTCCGCTGGCCTGCTACCTGGTGTCGGAGGCCTGCGAGCTGTCGCACGAGGTGTTCTCGGTCGGCGGCGGGCGCTTCGCGCGCGTGTTCGTCGGGCTCACGCCCGGCTGGTTCGCGGGCAAGGGCAAGTCGGTCACGCTCGAGGACGTGCGCGACCACCTGGGTCAGATCATGGACGAGAAGAACTACATCGTGCCCAAGAGCATTGGCGACGAGATGCGTGTCATCGCCAAGGACCTCATGGGCTGAGCCTGGAACGAAAGGAGACATTTCCATGCCGATCGATCTGGAGAAGGCGCGCGGTGCCAAGCTGGCGCCGAGCACGGGTGAGTGGGGCCAGGACCAGGTCATCCTCTACCACCTGGGCATCGGTGCGGGCAGCGGCCCGGGCAAGGCGACCGACCCCAAGGAGCTCTCGTACACCTACGAGAAGGAGCTGAAGGTCCTGCCGAGCTACGGAGTGATTCCCGTGTTCGGCGCGGTCGGCGGCATGGCCGGCGTGCCGGGCATCCAGATCAACTTCGCGCTGGTGCTGCACGGCGAGCAGGACATCGAGATCCACCGCCCGATCCCGGTGCGCGCCAAGATCGAGTCACAGGGCCGGATCGCCGGCATCTACGACAAGGGCAAGGCGGCGCTCGTCGTGGTCGAGGTCGAGACCAAGGAGCAGGGCGGGGCGCCGCTCTTCACCAACCGCTTCTCGATCTTCGCGCGCGGCGAGGGCGGCTTCGGCGGCGACGCTGGCCCCAAGGCGGGCAACGAGGCGCCGACGCGCAAGCCCGACGCCGTGGTCGAGTCACCGACCGTGAGTCACCAGGCGCTGCTCTACCGCCTGTCGGGCGACAAGAACCCGCTGCACGCCGACCCCGCGTTCGCCAAGCTCGGCGGCTTCGACAAGCCGATCCTGCACGGGCTGTGCTCGTTCGGGATCGTGTGCAAGGCGGCGGTCGACCAGATGCTCGGGGGCGATGTCGCGAAGGTCGCGCGCTACCAGGCGCGCTTCGCCGGCGTGTTGTTCCCCGGCGAGACCATCGAGACCTCGCTGTGGCGCGAAGGCAACCAGATCCTGATCAGCGCGAAGTGCAAGGAGCGCAACGCGCCCGTCATCTCCAACGCAGCAATCACGCTCAGAGCTTGAGGAGTCACTGAATCATGGGTCGCAAGGTATTCGTCGTCGGCGTCGGCATGACCAAGTTCGAGAAGCCGGGCTCGAAGGAATGGGACTACCCGGACATGGGCCGCGAGGCGGGGCAGAAGGCGCTGGCCGACGCGGGCATCCCGTTCTCGGAGGTCGAGCAGGCCGCCGTGGGCTACTGCTACGGTGACTCGACCTGCGGCGAGCGCGCGTTCTACGAGCTCGGTCTCTCGGGCATCCCGATCTACAACGTGAACAACAACTGCTCGACCGGCTCGACCGCGCTGTTCATGGCCAAGCAGTTCATCGAGGGGGGCCTGGCCGAGTGCGCCATGGCGCTGGGCTTCGAGAAGATGGAGAAGGGGTCACTCGGCATCAAATACACCGACCGCACCACCCCGATGGACAAGCACTTCAAGCTCATGGTCGCCGAGCGCGGCTTCGCCAAGGCGCCGGGCGCGCCGCAGATGTTCGGCAACGCGGGCCTCGAGCACATGGAGCGCTACGGCACCACCGCCGAGCAGTTCGCCAAGATCGGCTGGAAGAACCACAAGCACTCGGTGAACAACCCCTACTCGCAGTTCCAGGACGAGTACACGCTGGCGCAGATCCTCGAGGCGCCGACCGTGTACGGTCCGCTCACCAAGCTGCAGTGCTGCCCGACTTCCGACGGCGGCGCCGCCGCGGTGCTCGCGAGCGAGGACTTCGTGAAGAAGCACAAGCTCGAGTCGAAGGCGGTCGAGATCGTGGGCATGGCCATGGCGACCGACCTGCCGAGCACGTTCGACGAGAAGAGCATGATCAAGCTCGTCGGCTTCGACCTCACCCAGAAGGCCGCCGGCAAGGTCTACCAGCAGTCCGGCCTCGGCCCCGAGAACGTCGACGTCGTGGAGCTCCACGACTGCTTCTCGTGCAACGAGCTGATCACCTACGAAGGCCTGGGTCTGTGCCCGGTCGGCAAGGGCGGTGAGTTCGTCGACTCGGGTGCGAACACGTATGGCGGCAAGGTGGTGGTGAATCCCTCGGGCGGACTGATCTCGAAGGGCCACCCGCTGGGCGCCACGGGTCTCGCGCAGTGCTCCGAGCTCACCTGGCAGCTGCGCGGCCAGGCCGACAAGCGCCAGGTGGCGGGCGCCAAGGTCGCTCTGCAGCACAACCTCGGCCTGGGCGGCGCGGCCGTCGTGGCGATGTACCGAAAGGCTCAGTTCTCCTAACTTGCGCATGTGAGTGAGACGCAGCCCGACTCCGAGCTCGAGGCGCCCTACGAGCCCGAGCTCGGGGCCGCGTTGCCCAGCGAAGCGATCGCGCTGGAGGCGGGCGCGCCGACGCGCGAAGAGCTGCGCCGGCGCGCCGATCGCGACATCGTGCGGCTGGCCTGGCCGGCCGTCGTGTCTCAGCTCCTGGCCACGACCGTCTCGTCGGTCGACGTGTTCATGCTGGGGCGGCTCGGCACCGAGGCCGTCGCCGCCGCGGGCTACACGTCGCAGTACTACCAGCTCGCGCAGGGCGCGCTGTTCGGTCTCTCGGCGGCGTGCGTCGCGCTGATGGCGCGCGCGATCGGCGCGGGTGACCCCGCGCGCGCGCGCCACGCCTTCGCGGCCTCGCTCTCGCTCGCCTTCGTGGGGGCGGTGGCGATCGCGACTGCGGGGCTCGCGTTCCCGCGCGACGCCATGCACCTGCTCGGCGCCGCGCCGCAGGTGGTCGAGCTCGCGGTCCCGTACTTCCGGCTGACCATGAGCTCGAGTGTCTTGTTCGCGCTCGCGCTCACCATGGAGAGCGGCTTCCGTGCCTCGCGCAACACGGCCTTGCCGCTCTCGATCGCGGCGGGAGTCACCGTCGTGAAGCTCGGCCTGAACGGGCTCCTGATCTTCGGCGTCTTCGGCCTGCCGCAGCTCGGACTCACCGGCGCCGGCATCGCGACGCTGGCCTCGCAGGCCGCGGGGCTCACGCTGTTCCTGGCCATGACTCGCCGGCGCGGCCGGCCCGAGAGCCCGGCGCTGCGCATCACGCGCGCCGACTTCAGCGGCGTGCGCGCGCTGCTCGCCGAGACCGCGCGCGTGTCGTGGCCGGCCGCGGGCGAGCGGCTCTTGATCAACTTCGCGCTGTTCATCTACTACCGCGTGCTGTCGAGCTACGGCACGCCGGCGATCGCGGCCTACACGATCGGCGTGCGCATCCTGGCTTTCTCGTGGATCGCGCCCACGGGGATCTCGATCGCGGCGTCGACGCTGGTGGGACAGGCGCTGGGCGCGCGCGACGTGCGCGTGGCCGCGCGCGCGGGCTGGCGCGCGGCGCGGCTGTCGCTGATCGCCGCGCTGCCGCTGTTCATCGTGTTCATCCTCTTGCGCGACCGCTTCGCGCACTTCTTCACGCACGACCCGGCGGTGATCGAGCCGCTCGAGCCGTTCATGGTCTGGCTCGGCGTGGCGCAGCCGTTCCTGAGCCTGCACTTCACGCTCTCGGGGGCGCTGCGCGGCGCGGGAGACACGAAGACGCCGCTCTGGTCGGCGATCTTCGGCAACTGGATCTTTCGCGTGCCGCTCGCCCTCCTGGTCGCCAACGTGCTGCACCTGCCCGTGGTCTGGGTCTGGGGCACGGTCGTGTTCGACCATGTGACTCGCGCCGTCTGGCTCACCTGGTCGTTCCGGCGCGAGCGCTGGGCGGGGAATCTCGGCGCACGGACCTGACACGTCCCGGTGGGTCGTCGGTCGGCGCAACAATTGCTCATGGACGCCGTGGACCGGCGGCGTAGTCTCTCGGACCATGAAGCCTCAGCGAGCCACGCTCGGTATCGCGGCGCTGCTCTTGTCACTCGGACTCGCGGGACCCGCCTCCGCCGAGACCTTTGCGTACGAGTGGGTGTTCCAGGCGGGTCCCAACAACGTGATCGACTCGAACGCCAGCAGCTGCGACGCGGGTGAAGGCTGTTTCGATCGCGGCGGCTACAACTGCTCTGCCACGCCGGGCCAGATCTGTGACCTGGCCGTGGTCCCGGCCGGGCGCTGCAGCCTCGGCAACCTGGGCGCGACGGGCGGCCCGGGTGGCAGCAACACCTGTGTCTGGCCGCACGGCGCCGGTCACTGCTCGGGCGACCCCCATCTGGGTTGTCTCACCGACGCCTATCTCGAGGATCCGGAGATCCTCGACAGCGGGCCGAGCGCGATGTGCGGCTTCGAAGGTCCGGACTGCATCATGGACGAGGACCCGTTCGGAGGTCCGTTCCGCGACGATTGCTCCTGCGATGGGGGCTTCCTCGGCAACGAGCTCAGCGTGTGCGGGAGTCCCAACGGAGTGTGCTCGGACGGGGATCCGGACCGGACGCTCGGAGGCTACGGCCTCGCGCTGGGGCTGGAGCTCGATGTTGGCGGCGGGAGCAGCGGCATCTCGTTTTCGACGCTGGGACCGAGCGTCAACGGCAGCAACGCTCCGACGACGTCGCCGCGCTATCCGATCGAGAATCCACCCGCGTTCCCGACTCCGCAGCGCGAACCGGGCTCGATCGGGCGGACGGGCGTCACCCAGACGCCGACCCACGTGGCAAAGACTCGACTGGCCGTCGAGCGCAGCTCACTCGATGCCGCGTTGGGGATCGAGAAGCTCCGGGGCCTGGGGAACTCCTTCTGGTCGGATTGGGTCACCGAGTCGCCGGACTCGAGTCAGCTGGGGATCGGGAATCCGGTGATCAAGACTCACATCGTCCCTCTGGCCTGCGACCCACCGCTCGGTTGGTCGACCAACGCGAAGATCGACCCGACGCCCGCCAGCGCGAACAGCGGCGACGAGGGATACTGCAGTCAGTTCGGCCGTGACTCAGTCTCGATTCTGTGGCGGCGCGATCTCACGCCTGCCGAGCAGGCGGCGCACCCGACCTGCCCGCCCACCTGCGGCAAGGACTACGATCTGACGACGACCGAGAGCGAGGCACTCCTTGCGACCGGAGTGCAGGACCGCAACGCCGGTCTGCAGCTCGCGATCCAGAGCGGCGAAGGACGCATCGCGGGCGCCGGCGACTCGATTTCTGCCATGCCGCTCACGCTCGGCATCTGGGTTGGAACGAGCGACCTTCGCTGCCGCCTCGCTGGCTGGGGCAACCCGGACGGGCTCATCGGGCGCTGCTCCGACGGACCGCATCGCTGTCGACCTGGGGATCCCGTCAACGGCAACACCCTGTGCGCGAGTCAGTCGCCGGCCCAGGGGGTCTGCGTGGCGTGCAATGGGCCGATCGACTACGCCAATCCCGACACGACCAATGGCCAGCCGAACGCTCTGGGGCTGCCTCCGGGCTACAGCAGCCACGGGCTGCCCGAGCTCGCCTTGGACCAGACAGAGCGCATCGGTGGCATCAGCGGCGCGGTGATCAGTGGCAAGATCCCGCTGTTCCTGGTCGGTACGTCGGGGTACGGCGCGTCGGACTTCCGAGATCAACCCGGCGGCACGAGCCCGCTCGACCACGCGGACATGGGGCTGGTCGATCCAACAGGGCCGGCGTTCGGGGTCGGAATCGGAGCCGGCGGCACGTTCGCGAACGCCACGGTTCTGCCGATCGGCGAGCCGTGCTGTGCGGGAGGTGTCAGTGTGACTTGGCCCGCCGCCGCGATCGGAGCTCCAGTCGCTTCGTTCAATCGCACCTTCGACGCGGGACCGGGCCCCGACGGGATTCCCGGCTGCTTGGGGGACAACACCTTCTCGATGAGGGGAATCGAGGCCTGCAACCAGCGGCTCGGCAACGGCCCGGTCGGGCTCAAGACCGATCCCTTCTATGCCACTGGCTTGGACGACGTGTCCATCCAGTACTCCGTCGGGACGTCGGGCTCGATCCCCGCCAGCAGCGCGAGGTTCCCCGCGCGCTGGTCCGTTGCAGGAAGCTGCCCCGTTTCGGGCTCGAACGCGGCGCCGGTATTCAACCAGGTCTCTGCCGCGGCTTTCCGCGACGCCGATGTGGTCGCCCTCTCGGACAACGTCGATGGGCTGCTCAAGCTGAACGTGACTCTCTGCCCGGCGGTCGGTGCCAACGGCCACGATTGCGCGATCGCCACGTTCCCGGCCGACGCAGACTGTGATGGCGTTCCCGACTCGAAAGACAACTGCCCGACCATCGCCAACCCGAAGCAGCCGGACGCCGACGGCGATGGCGTCGGCGACGACTGCGACAATTGCGTGAACGTGCCGAACCCACGCGTACCCGGGGGGGCGCATGCCTTCCTCGACTTCAATCCGTGGGCCACCTTGACCGGCGACCAGCGCGATGACGACCACGACGGCTACGGCAACGTTTGCGACGGAGACTTCAACAACTCCGGCGGCAATGTGAACGCAGGTGACACGGCCCAGTACAAGGCGTCGGTCAACCACAACCGCACGACGGATACGTGCGGTACCACCGGCCTGCGGCCGTGCGCAATCTTCGACCTCGACCTGGGTCAGAACACGAACAACACCGCCAACATCAACGCAGCGGATACCGCCCGCTACAAGCTGTTGGTCAACTCGCCTCCGGGTCCGAAGTGCACGGCCTGCACCGGTGCCACGACCAACGTGGTGCTGCCGTGCGTGGCCGGCGCCAACGGAAGCTGCCTCTGAGCGCTATCTTCGCGGCATGACCCCCGAGCTCGAGATCGACCTGCGCGCGCGCGAGCGCCGCATCTACGACCGGCTGCGCGCCCAGATCGCGAGCATCGGGCCGAGCTCGCGGCCGGGGCTGCTCGATCTGTTGCTGTTCCTGCCCGACCTGGTCGTGCTGCTGTTCCGGCTGGCGCAGGACCCGCGCGTGCCGATCGGCGCCAAGGCCGTGGCGCTGGCGGGCGTGGGCTACGCGCTCTCGCCGATCGACCTCCTGCCCGAGATCTTCTTCGGGCCGATCGGCTTGCTCGACGACGTGGTGGTCGTGGCGGCGGCGGTCTCGCGCGTGATCAACCACGTGCACCCCGACCTGGTGAAGGCGCACTGGCCGGGTCACTCCGACCTGCTCGACGTGCTGCGACGAATCACTTCGTGGTCGGAGTCGGTCATCGGCAAGACGATGACCCGGCTGCTCGGCTTCAAGTCCGCCTAGGGCGTCGTCTGCACGAAGATCCCATGCGAGCTGACCTTCAGCTTGAACAGTGACTGCGAGGGGAACGAGCTGCCCTCGCCCGTGAGTGACACGGCCTTGGGGAAGCCGGTCGAGCCGAACTTGAGGATGCCACTCGCGCCGCCGGTGAGGTCCTGGAACAGACCGGCGCTCGCCGGCGAAGTCAGCCCGCCGGAGAAGCGCTCCTGGTTCTGCTTCGAGTCGAGCAGGAAGACGCCGTTCTCGAGCGTGAACACCGGGATCACCGGCATCTTGGCGAGCAGGCTCTTGGGCAGGAGCTCGATCACCACCGGGCCGGCGAAGCTCATGACCAGCTCGTACTGATCAGGCGACACCCCGAAATCGTCGAAGATGGTCTGGTTGCTGAGCTTCGCGCTGCCGACCTTCGAGCCCACGGGCAGGTCGACCTGCTGCTGGATGGTGCCGCTCACCTTCACCGACAGGAAGCCGGTCAGCCCCGCCTGACTCGGGCTCGCGCTCGCCAGACACACCACGGCCACCAAGAGACCCACGAGTCGCTTCATCTTCCCCCCTTGGTTTGGTGCCCGAGCTAGCGCTCGAGCAGGTGCAGACGCTCCGCGGCTCGGAACACCTCGCGCACGCGCTCCCAGTCCTGCGCGGTGAAAGGCTTGTAGGCCGAGTCACCGCGCTCCCGGAAGAACAGCGGGTCCGACACGCGCCGCGGGTCGAAGTGCACGCGCTTCAGCTCGCGCACCAGCACCTTCTGCGTGCCGGTGTACTCGAAGTCCTTCACCACGCGCACGAAGTCGGGGAACCACTTGCGGTCCATGCCGCCGGCGGTGACCTGGCGCTCGCAGTAGTCGAAGAAGCCCTTCGGGTCGAAGCGCGCGCCGTCGCGCAGCTTCAGCGCCGCCATCACCAGCTCGTCCGACACCGAGCACGGCACGCCGTAGGCCGCGGCCAGCGGAACGTCGGGGTGCTCCGAGAGCAGGCGCGCGACCTGCAGCGCCGAGAAGTTCTCGCCGTCCTTTCGGATCCAGTCGTCGGTGCGGCCGTCGAAGAACAGGAAGCGCTTGCCGTCGCGCTCGAGCACGTGCCCCAGGTCGCCCGAGTGATACACGCCGCCGCGGTACTTCGACGAGTTCGCGTCGGGGTTGTCGAAGTAACCCTGGAACAGGCCGGTGTCGGTGCTCACGCGGCAGATCTCGCCCACGGCGGCGTCGTAGTTCGCGATCTTGCCGTCGGCGTCGAGCTGCGCGGGCACGCACTCGCGCCCGTCTTCGCGCAGGATGCGCACCGAGGCGTCGGTGATCTCGCCGACGCTGCCGCGCGGGTCGCCCTTGCGGCGCATGGTGCTGATCGCGGCTTCGGTCGAGCCGTACAGCTCGAACATGTCCTCGAGGCCGAGCCACTTCGAGAAGCGGTCGATGTCGACCGGTGACGCGCCGTTGCCGACCGCGAAGCGCAGCTTGTTGCGCGGGTGCTCGGTGACTTCGCGGCGGATGCGCGCCTCGTCGCCGCCGTACTCGCGCTCGAGCGCCGCCAGCACGTAGTGCACCGGCTCGCCGACGTAGTTCCAGCAGGTGGAGCCGTACTCCAGCACGTCGGGCACGAAGCGGCTGCCGCTGAAGCGCTCGCGGAGGCCGACCGAGCCGCCGACCCAGAAGCAGGGCATGAGACACACGAACATCGAGTTCGAGTGGAACAGCGGCATGCAGGCGTAGCCGACGTCGTCCTGGCCCATGCCCGTGCTCTGGGACACGCCGATGCCGGTCGCGCACAGCTTGAAGTGGTTGTTGTTGATGCCCTTGGGCAGGCCGGTCGTGCCCGAGGTGTAGATCACCATCAGGTTGGTCTGGGGAGTCACTTTCGCGTCGGGGAAGGGCAGGGCCTTCGACGCGGGGCCGTGCTCGCGCTCCAGCGCGGCGGCGTACTCGGGCAGGCTGAGCAGGTTCTCGGGCGCGATCCCCTTCAGCTCGCGGCGGATGCGCTCCACCTCGGGCATGAGCTTCTCTTCCACCACCAGCAGGCGCGCGCGTGACTGGTTGAGCACGCCCGCCAGCGTCTCGCCGCGCAGGCCCGTGTTCACGCCGAACAGGGTCGCGCCCGCGACGGCGCAGCCGCCGTACAGCGTGAGCAGCTCGATGTGGTTCTCGAGCAGCATGGCGACGTGCGGCGCCGAGTCACCCGTGGCCGGGCCCAGCCGCCCCAGCAGGAAGTTCGCGGCGCGCGCTGACTCGTCGCGGAAGCCGCGGTAGGTGACTCGCCGCGCATCGTGCAAGAGGAAGACCTTGTCGGCCGACTCCGGGTGCTCCGCGCGCACGCGGATCTGGTCGCGCACGGTCAGCGGAGCCGGCGGAAACTGCATGGGAGCGCTCATCGGCCCCTCCTGTCCGATCTTATCCTAGAATCCGCGCGTGACACACGCGCACGTCGAGCGACTGCTCGAGCTGATGGCGAAGCTGCGTTCCCCCGACGGCGGTTGCCCGTGGGACCTCGAGCAGACGTTCGAAACGATCGCACCTTACACGATCGAAGAGGCCTACGAGGTCGACGACGCCATCCGTCGCAAGGACTGGTCCGACCTAGCGGACGAGCTGGGCGATCTCTTGCTGCAGGTGGTGTTTCACGCGCAGATGGCGCGCGAGTCAGGGCTGTTCGACTTCGACGCCGTGGTCGAGCGGCTGTGCGAGAAGCTGGTGCGCAGACATCCCCACGTGTTCGCAGACGCCTCGGCCCGGGACGCCGACGAGGTGCTGCGGGCGTGGGAGGAGCACAAGCGCGCCGAGCGGATGGCGCGCGGCGCCGACCCGCACGGCGAGGTGCCCGTCGCGCTGCCGGCGCTGCTGCGCGCAGCGAAGCTCGCCAAGCGCGGGAAGCGCGCGGGCGTGGCGCCGCCGGCCGATGCGCTGGCCGAGCGCCTGGCGCCCGAGCTCGCTTCGGCCGACGCAGTGCGTTGGGGCGACCTGTTGTTCGCGCTGGCCGCGGCCGCTTCCAGCGGCGGGGTCGACCCCGAGGCGGCGCTGCGCGACGCCTGCGCGCGCTTCGCGGCGCGAAAACGGGACGGAGCCGCGTAGCGTAGGATCTCGCCGTGCTGCACGGGCTTCGCGTCCTCGATCTCACCGACTCGCTCGGCGCGCTGTGCGGGCAGATCTTCGCCGACCTGGGCGCCGACGTGGTGCTGGTCGAGCCGCCCGGCGGCTCGCCGGCGCGCCGCAGCCCGCCGTTCTGGAAGGACGAGCCGGGCCCGGAGCGCTCGCTCGCGTTCTGGTCGTACGCGCGCGGCAAGCGCAGCCTCGTCCTGGACCTCGAGCGCGCCGACGACCACAGCGAGCTCGTGTCTCTGGCGCGCGGCGCGGACTTCCTGATCGAGTCGGCGCCGCCCGGCCGCATGCGGGCGCTGGGGCTCGACCCCGCCTCGCTCGCGCGGCTGAATCCGTGGCTCATCCACGTGTCGATCACTCCGTTCGGCAGCGACGGTCCCAAGGCGGACTACGCCACGACCGATCTGGTGGTCGCGGCTGCCAGCGGCCCCGTCTTCCTGTGTGGTGACTCGGACCGTGCCCCGCTGCGCTGCGCGCTGCCGCAGGTGCACGCGCACGCCGCGAGCGACGCCGCGGTCGGCGCGCTGGTCGCTCACTTCGAGCGCAAGCGCTCCGGGCTGGGGCAACACGTGGACGTGTCGGCCCAGCAGTCGATGACCTTCGCGACCCTGTTCCGCAGCCTCGACGCGCCCTGGCGCCAGCCGCAGGGTCAGCGCAGCTCGGGCCTCCTGCCGCTGGGCAAGCTCGTCATGCGCACGCGCTACCCGACGCGCGACGGCTGGGTCGTGCTGGGCCCGGGCTTCCTGCCCTCCACCGGGCCGTTTCTGACTCGCCTGGCGCGCTGGCTGCACGAGGAGGGGCTGTGCGACGAGTGCTACGTGAAGGAGGAGTGGTCGAGCTTCGCGCTGCGCATGCTGCTCGGGCAGTGCGAGCCGGAGTTCTACGCGCCCTTCGACGCGGGCCTCGAGCGGCTGTTCGCCTCGCGCACGAACCAGGAGCTCCTGCGCGAGGCGGTGGCGCGCAAGCTGCTCGTCGCGCCGACGCTCGCGGTCAGCGAGCTCGAGTCACTCGATCACTTCCGTGCGCGCGAGAGCTTCGTCGAGCTCGAGCACGCCGACGGCACGCGCGTGCGCTATCCGGGCCCGTTCGCGCGCTTCGGCGCGTCGCCGCTGCGCTATCTCCGGCCGCCGCCGCGCGTGGGCGAGCACTCGGCCGAAGTGCGCGCCGAGCCGCGCGCGCCGCGCGGCGCGGGCTTCGCGCAGGGCGCGCCCAGCGGCCAGGCGCTCGCGGGCGTGAAGGTGCTGGACCTGTTCTGGGTGCTCGCCGGGCCCGCGTCCACGCGCACGCTCTCGGACTTCGGCGCGACCGTCGTGCACGTGGAGTCGACGCGCCGCATGGACACGATCCGCACCATCCCGCCGTGGCACGGCGGCGCGCCTTCCCCCGACGGCTCGGGGCCGGTGCAGGGCGCGAACGCGGGCAAGCTGTGCATCACGCTCGACCTCGCGCACCCGGAGTCACGGCCCGTGGTCGAGGCGCTGGTGCGCTGGGCCGACGTGGTGACCGAGTCGTTCGCGCCCGGCGTGCTCGCCCGCCTGGGCCTGGACTACGCATCTCTGTGTCGCCTGCGGCCCGACGTGATCCTGATCTCGAGCGCGCTCATGGGCCAGAGCGGCGAGCTGCGCGAGTTCGCGGGCTTCGGGAACCTGGCGGCGGCGGTGTGCGGCTTCCAGCACCTGGTGGGCTGGCCCGATCGCGCGCCCGTGGGTCCCGCCGGCGCGTACACCGACTTCGTGGCGGCGCGCTACAACGCGATCGCGATCCTGGCTGCGCTCGAGCACCGCGAGCGCACCGGCCAGGGTCAGTGGATCGACCAGTCACAGGCCGAGGCCGCGTTCCATTTCCTGGCGCCCGCGCTGCTCGACGCCTCGCTGAACGGGCGCACGCCGGTGCCCATGGGCAACGACGACGCCGAGCTGTACCCGCACGGCGTGTTCCCCGCGGCCGGCGCGGACCGCTGGCTGGCGCTGGCGGTGCGCGACGCGCGCGACTGGTCGGCGCTGTGCGCGGCGCTCGGCCGCGCCGACTGGGGCGCGGATCCGGGGCTCGCGGAGGTGACTGCCCGCCGTGCGCGGCGCAGCGAGATCGACGCCGCGCTCGCAGCCTGGTCCGCCGAGCGCGACGCGCACGCCGCCGAGCGCGAGCTCCAGGCACGGGGCGTGCCCGCGCACGCGGTGCTCGACATGGCCGAGCTCTATGCCGACGCGCAGCTCCGCCACCGGGGTCACTACCTGGCCATCCCGCACCCGACCTTGGGCAGCGTCACGGTCGAGGCGCCGCGCTTCCGCCTGTCGCGCACGCCGGCGCGCGTGCCCGAGCGCGCGCTCAGCTACGGCTGCGACAACGGGCGCGTGCTGGGCGAGATCCTGGGCTTCGACCGCGAGCAGATCGCCGCGCTCGCGGCGTCGGGGGCGCTGGGCTGACTCCGCTCAGTGACCGGGCACGCCGGTCACTCCGGGCTTGAAGCGGAAGATCTGATAGGGCGCGTTCGCGCGCCGCTCGTCCTGGCCGCGCAGGATCACGTGGTGCAGCGCGCTGCAGGTCACGTACAGCCAGCCGTCGGGGCCGAACGACAGGCCGTCGGGCCAGCGCAGGCGCGGGTCGCGCAGCCAGGTGTGCAGCGTGCGGTCGCGCGCCAGCTCGACCACGGCGTCGTGCTCGGGGTCGGTCAGGATCAAGTCGCCCTCGGAGTCGATCGCGATGCCGTCGCTCATGGTCTTCTTTGCGAAGCGCTCCACGCGCGACTCGAGCGTCGCGCGCTCGAGTGACTCGTCGTCGAGGTCCTGGGTGCGCACGCGGTACAGCCAGTTGTTGGTCACGGGCGCGAAGTACAGCCACTCGCCCGCGTCGTCGAGCGCGATCGAGTCGACGCCGGGCCGGATCGCGAACATGCCGAAGAACTCCATGCGCACGCCCTGCACCACGGGCACGTAGCGCTCCGGCAGCACCGACTCGTGGCCTTGCAGGAGCCGGCGCGCGCGCTGGCGCGAGACGTCGTAGTCCACGATCGCGGGCACCTGCGCGAAGATGCTCGCATCGGCGATGTACACGTGTCTCCCGTCGGGAGACACTTGGAAGTCGTTCAGCTGCGAGCCGGCGAACGCGACCTTCGACGGGAAGTCGTGGCGGTGCACCAGCGCGTCGGTCGCCAGGTCGAACGCGAGCAGGCGCGGCGCGCCCAGCCCGTGCCGCCCGTAGTCGAGCACCCAGAGCCGGTTGCGCCGGTCGATGCGCAGCGAGAGCACCGACTGGTAGCCGAGCCCGCCCGGCAGGCCGCCCGGCGGGTACGGCACGGGCTTGCCATCGACCAGCTCGAACACCGCGAACGGCGGATCGCCTTCCGGGTGGAACGTGGCGAACACGCGTCCGCTCGCCGAGACCGCCACGTTGCCGGGCGGGTAGTCGAGGTTCGCTACCACTTCGAGCGCGGACGCGCCGTCGAGCTCGGGCGGGCCGGTGCGGTCCGGGAAGCGCTCGCCGCCGCCGTAGCGCGCGCGCAGCCCGAAGTACACGAGCGCCGCGAGCGCCACGAAGAGAACGAGAAGCGCGCGGAGCACACGCACGGGCGCAGCCTAACACCGCGTCCCCTGTGACGTCCCTCACGGTCGCCGCAACCGGGCCAGGCAGATGCTGTTTGAAAGGACGGAGGCAATTCGCACCATGAAGAAGCTCACGCTCCTGGCCCTGTTCGCCGCCGCCCTCGCGTTCCCGACCCTGGCGTCGGCGCACGATCTCCATCGCGGTGGCTGGCACGGCGGTCCCGCCTGGCACGGCGGCGGCTGGCACGGTGGCCACGCGCACGTGGGGTTCGTCGCGCCGTTCCCGGTGCCCGTGCCGGTCGGCTACGTGCGACCGAGTTACTACGGCTACTACGCGCCCGCGCCGGTGTATGTCGCGCCGCCGGTGTACGCGGCGTCCGCACCGGTCTACTACCCGCCGGCGCCCGTCTACGCGCTGGGTCCGGCGATCGCCATCCGCACGCCGCACGTGGCGATCAGCCTGCCGCTTCCGCCGCTTCCTTTCTAACGTCCCTCATGGGGGGATCGGGACCGAGCTCGCATCGGAGCGACGGCCCGAGCAGCCCCGCGCGAGTCAGGCCCGCGCTAACTCGCGCGGGGCTCGCATGCGAAGGTGAGCACGCCGTCCACGGCGTCGACCGTGACCCGGCCGCCCTTCGCGAGCTTCCCGAACAAGAGCTCGTCGGCCAGCTTGTCCTTGACCTCGGTCTGGATCACGCGCGCGAGCGGCCGCGCGCCGTACAGCTTGTCGTAGCCCTTCTCGGCCAGCCACGCGCGCGCCGCCGGAGTCAGCTCGATCTGGACCTTCTTCTCCGCGAGCTGTGACTCGACCTCGCGCACGAACTTCTCGACCACCCGCGCCATGATCTCGGGCGAGAGCGGCTTGAACTTCACGACTTCGTCCAGCCGGTTGCGGAACTCGGGGCTGAACAGGCGCTCCACGTCCTTCTGGCCCGAGCCGCGCGCCTCGCCGCCGAAGCCGATCGAGCGCGCCGCCATGTCGCGCGCGCCCACGTTCGAAGTCATGATCAGGGTCACGTGGCGGAAGCTCGCCTCGCGCCCGTGGTTGTCGGTCAGCGTGGCGTGGTCCATGACCTGGAGCAGGATGTCGAACAGGTCGGGGTGCGCCTTCTCGATCTCGTCGAGCAGCAGCACCGCGTAGGGCGTGCGCCGGATCGCGTCGACCAGGATGCCGCCCTGGTCGTAGCCCACGTAGCCAGGAGGCGCGCCGATCAGGCGCGCGACCGCGTGCTTCTCCATGTACTCACTCATGTCGAAGCGGATGAACTGGACGCCGAGTGTCTTGGCGAGCTGCTTGGCGAGCTCGGTCTTGCCGACGCCCGTCGGGCCCATGAACAGGAACGAGCCCACCGGCCGGTCCACGCCGCCCAGGCCGGCGCGGCCGCGCTTGACCGCGCGCACCACGGTCGAGATCGCCTCGTCCTGGCCGAACACCACGCGGCGCAGGTCCTCTTCGAGCTTGCCCAGGCCCTCGAGGTCCGAGGTCGAGGCGGTCGGAAGCGGGATCTTCGCCATCTGGGACAGCAGTATCTCGACGTCGCGCACGCCGACGGTCTTGCGCTTCTCGCCCTTGCGCAGCCGCACCGCGGCGCCGACCTCGTCCATGACGTCGATCGCCTTGTCGGGCAGGAAGCGGTCGAGCAGGTGCTTGGCCGAGAGCTCCACGCACGCGCGCAGCGCGGGTGCGGTGTAGTGGACCCCGTGGTGCTTCTCGTAGTGCGGCGAGAGCCCTTCGAGGATCTTCACCGCGTCGTCGATCGACGGCTCGTGCACCTCGATGCGCTGGAAGCGGCGCGCGAGCGCGCGGTCGCGCTCGAAGTGCCGGTACTCCTGGAACGTGGTCGAGCCCATGCAGCGCAGCTCGCCGTTCTGCAGCAGGGGCTTCAGCATGTTCGAGGCGTCGACGGTCGCGCCCTGCGCGGCGCCCGCGCCGAGCACGGTGTGGATCTCGTCGATGAACACGATCGGGTTGGGCCGCTCCTTCACGGCGGCCACGAACGCCTTGAAGCGCGCCTCGAAGTCACCGCGATAGCGCGTGCCCGCGAGCATGGCGCCCAGGTCGACCGCGAACACCTCGGCGTTCTGCAAGTCACTCGGCACCTGGCCGTCGTTGATGCGCTGCGCGAGCCCTTCGGCGATGGCGGTCTTGCCCACGCCCGACTCACCGACCAGGATCGGGTTGTTCTTGCGCCGGCGCGCCAGCACGTGGATCACGCGCTCGATCTCGGCGTCGCGTCCGACCAGCGGATCGAGCTTGCCCTCGCTCGCGCGCTCGGTGAGGTTGGTCGCGAAGGCGGTCAGCGGGTCGCCGATCTCCTCGCCGTCGTCGTCGCCCATCGGCCGGCGCCCCGGCGAGCCGCCCGCGCCCGAGCCGTTGGGCGCCTCGGAGCCCGAACGCGACTCGGGCAGCTTCGAGATGCCGTGCGACACGAACTTCAACACGTCGAGCCGCGAGACACCCTGCGCGCGCAGCAGCGCGATCGCCTGCGAGTCGGGCTCCTGGAAGATGGCGGCCACCAGATCGCCCGCGTCGACCTCCTCGCGCTCGGCGTTCTCGGCGTGCGCGAGCGCGCCCTGGATCACGCGGTGGAAGGCGAGCGTCTGGCCGGTCTCGACCGGCCCCTCGCCGGGCTCGGCCGCGATCTCCTGGTCGAGGAACTGCGCGAGCTCGCTCTTCAGCCGGCGCACGTTGGCGCCGGAATTGCGCAGCACCTCGGCGCCGCGCTCGTCGTGGCACAGCGCGAACAGCAGGTGCTCGACCGTGAGATAGGCATGGCGGCGCCGCACGGCTTCGCGCATGGCGGCCTGCAGCGTGAGCTGCAGCTCTCGGCTGAAACGACTCATTCGGGCTCCGATCCCGCGCGCAGCGGATAGCCGCGCTCCTCCGCCTTTTGATGCACGGCCGCGACTTTGGTCTCGGCGATCTCGAGCACGTACACGCCGGCGACGCCCATGCCGCCCTTGTGGATCTGCAGCATGAGCTGCGTCGCCTCCGACGGGCTCTTGCCGAACAGCGTCTCGAGCAGCGTCACCACGAACTCCATCGGCGTGTAGTCATCGTTCCAGAGGATCACCTTGAAGCGTTTCGGGCGCTCGACCTTCGGCCGGTCGCGCGTCGCCAGCCCGCCTTCGCGCTCGCGCTCGCGCTGCGGGGGCTGGATCGGCGGCGGCTGCTTCGGCTCGTCGGGCACCGTTGCAGGATAACCGAGCGTACCCCGCGGTACACTGCGCGCGGATGCTGGAGGTCGAGACTCTCTCGGGCGTGCGCGAGCTGCGTGCCGAGGAGTGGAACGCGCTCGTCGGCGACGAGTCGCCCTTTCTCGAGTGGGAGTGGCTCGCATCGCTCGAAGAGGCGGGCTGCGTGGGCGGAAACAGCGGCTGGGCGCCGCGGCCGATCGTGGCGCGCGAGCGCGGCCGGCTCGTGGCCGCGGTGCCGCTGTACGTGAAGACGAACAGCGAAGGCGAGTTCGTGTTCGACTGGGGCTGGGCCGACGCGGCGGAGCGCGCGGGCATCTCCTACTACCCGAAGCTCCTGGTCGGCGTGCCGTTCACGCCCGTGACCGGCGGCCGCTTCCTGGTCGCGCAGAGTGAGTCACGCGCGGAGTGGCTGCCGCGGCTGGGTGCGGCGCTGCTCGAGCTGTGCCGCGAGAACGACCTGTCCGGCGTGCACGTGAACTTCTGCCGGCGCGACGAGGCCGCGGCGCTGTGCCAGCTCGGCTTCGAGCTGCGCATCGGCGTGCAATACCACTGGAAGAACGCCGGCTACGGCTGCTTCGACGACTGGCTGGCGCGCTTTCGCAGCAGGCGGCGCAACCAGATCCGGCGCGAGCGGCGCGAGGTGGCCGAGGCCGGCGTGCGCGTGGAGACGCTCGCGGGCGCGGCCATTCCCGACGCGCTGTTCGAGCCGATGTTCCGCTTCTACCTTTCGACCGTGCGCTCCCGCGCCTGGGGGCGGCAGTATCTCAACCGCAAGCTGTTCGGGCTTCTGCGCGAGCGCTTCCGCGAAAGACTCTGCTTCGTGGTCGCGAGCGCGGGCAGCGAGCCGATCGCCGGCACCTTCAACGTGGCCAAGGGCGACGCGCTCTACGGGCGCTACTGGGGCGCGACGCGCGAGGTGCGCAACCTGCACTTCGAGGTGTGTTACTACGCGGCGGTCGAGCACTGCATCGCGCGCGGGCTGGCGCGCTTCGAGCCCGGCGCGGGTGGCGACTACAAGCAGGCGCGCGGCTTCGACGGCGAGCCGACCTACAGCGTGCACTGGCTGGCCGAGCCCCGGCTGCGCGCCGCCGTGGCGCGCTTCCTGGCCGACGAGCGCGAGCGCGCCGAGGGCGGGATCGAATGGCTGCGCGAGCACAGCGCGCTGAAGCCGAGCTGAGCGCGCCGTGCACCTGGACCCGTTCGCCGCCGGACTGGTGCTGTCTTCGGCGCTGCTGCACGCGAGCTGGAACGCGCTCACCAAGTCGAGCGGCGACCGCGTGGTGACTCTGGGCGCGCTGATGGCGACCTGCGTGGTCCTGGGCGGCGTGGCGTCGTTGTTCGTGCCCGTGCCGGCGCCCGAGGCGCTGCGCTATCTCGGCATCTCGCTCGTGTTCCACTTCGGCTATCAGGTCTTCCTGCTCTACGCGTACCGCTTCGGCGACCTGTCACTCGTGTATCCGATCGCGCGCGGCTCGGCGCCGCTGCTCGTGACCCTGCTCGGCGCGGGCTTCGCCGGCGAGGTGCCGGGCCCGGTGCAGGCCGGCGGGATCATGCTCGCGTCGGCCGCGATGACGAGCTTCGCGTTCGACCCGCGCGCGGCGCACCCCGACGTGGCGCGCTCGATCGGCGCGGCCTTCCTCACCGCGGCGATGATCGGCTGTTACACCTATCTCGACGGGCAAGGCGTGCGCCACTCGGGCAGCACCCCGAGCTACATCGCCTGGAACATGTGGGCCACGAGCCTCGCCTTCTGCGTGTTCGCCCTGGTGAGACAGCGCGGGCGGTTCGCGCCCTTCTTCGGCCCGGACGGCCGGCGCGGCATGGCCGGCGGCCTGCTCGCGATCCTGGGTTACGGGATCGTGCTGTGGGCGATGTCGCGCGGCGCGATGGGCAACGTCGCGGCGCTGCGCGAGACGAGCGTGGTGTTCGCGGCGCTGATCGGCTCGCTCGTGCTGGGCGAGGGCTTCGGCGGGCGCCGCTTCGCGGCCGCGGCCTGCGTGGCCCTCGGGGTGCTCTTGCTTCAGGCGGGCTGATGCTCGGGCGGCAGCTCCCGGGCGATGATCTGGCGCACGCGCTCGGCGAGTGACTCGGGTGTCTCGCTGCCGTAGGTCGCCGGGTCGAGCGGCGCGAGCAGGCGCACGCGGATCGGATGGCGGCCCTGCAGCAGATAGCCCCGCTTGGGCAGCGCGCGCGCGGTGCCGTCCAGGGCGATGGGCAGGATCGGTGCCTTGGTGCGCAGCGCGAGCTCGAACGCGCCGGTCTTGAACGCCTTGAGCCGGCCGTCCGCCGAGCGCGTGCCCTCGGGAAAGATCATCACCGAGCTGCCCTGGGCGAGCGTCTGCTCGCACATCGCCATCATCGCCACCACGCTCTCCCGCTGGCCCCGCACGAGCGGGATGTAGCGGTTGAGTCGCATGTTCCAGCCGATCAGCGGCACCCGGAAGTTCTCGATCTTCGAGACCCACTTGAAGTGACGGAACAGCCGGAACAGCACCAGGATGTCGACCAGCGATTGGTGGTTCGAGGTCATCACGTAGGCCACGCCGTCCGCGACCTGCTCGCGGCCCTCGACCGTGACCGGCCACGCCGGGTTGAGCCAGGTGTAGAGCGAGCCCCAGAAGCAGGTAAAGCGGTGCAGGACCACGAGCCGCCGGTCGAACGGCGCGGTCACCGCCCAGATCGCCAGCGCCAGCGGGAACAGCGCCACGGAGGACAGCACCAGGAACGCCCAGAACGCGAGTGAGAGCAGGTGTAGGCCGAGCACGGCGCGCATTCTCGCGCGTCCAGAGCGCCCTGAAAAGGCGCTGAAATGGCACACTCCGCTCGGCTAGACTCCCGCCCCGATGGCCGAGCTCAAAGTCAGCTTCACCCTGGGCGAGCGCGACTTGAAACACTTCCGGCGCGTCATGGCGAAAGCGATCGACGTCGCCAACCCCGCCAAGGAGCAAGAAGTCACTGCGGCCGCCGTGGCGCTGATCGAGCAGGCGCGCGCCGCCGAGCCGCCCGACTACGTGCGCGAGCGGCTCGACCGGCTCGAGCGCATCGTCGCCATGAGCTACGACGACGAGTGGCGCATTCCCGAGGCGGTGAAGCGCCGGGTGATCGCCGCGCTCAGCTACCTGACCGAGGCCGACGACATCATCCCCGACAGCGTGCCGGGTCTGGGCTTCCTCGACGACGCGATCATGATCGAGCTCGTGAGTCACGAGCTGCGCCACGAGCTCGACGGCTACAAGGATTTCTGCACCTTCCGCGTGAAGGAGGACAAGCGCGTGTTCCACCCGCAAGGGCGGATCACGCGCGACCGCGCCGTGGCGCGCCGCCAGCGCGACCTGCGCGCGCGCATCGCCCAGCGCGAAAAACAGGGCACCGAGGGCCGGCGCCGCTTCCGGCTGTGGTGAGCTAGCTCGGGCGCGGCGAGCGCTTGAGGCGCGTGGCGAGCACCGTGCCCACGCGGCGCGCCTCTTCGTGCAGCGCCTCGATCGAGGGCAGCATCGCGACCAGGCGCTCGAGCTGGCGGCGTGACTCGGGCGAGAGCCAGTCGAAGCGGAGCGCGAGCCCGCCTTCGCCCTCGTCGCGCAGCACGGTGGCCTCGACCAGCACCGGCTCGCGCGGAGGGTTGAGCTGGATCGCGAGATTGATCTTCGCGCCCACGGTGATGCCCTCGATCGGCTCGATCTTCATGCCGCCCGCGGAGATGTCGAGACACAGGATCATGTACGACTCGTCGCCGGCCAGCGCCGTGACCTGTTTGCGGTAGCGTGCCCGCGCGCCCTGGCGGCGCTTGCGCCGCGGCGGGGCGTCACCGTGCTGTGTCGCCTTGGCGCCGGCCTGGGGGGCCGTGGCGGCCGGGGTCGGGGTCGCCCCCTGGCGCGCTTCGGCCGGCGTGAACGGCACGGCGCTCGCGAGCGCGGAGGGACCGATCACGCGCTCGGCCAGCACGCTGCGCAGCCGCTTCTGGGCGCGCGCGTTGAGCGCGCCGAAGCGCATGCCCACCGAGTACTCCTCGGCCACACCGCCCTCGCGCTGGGCGGGCGACACGCGCACCGCGTGCCCGGCCAGGACCAGGGTCTTTCCGCCCGCGAGCTCGCGCGGCAGCTCGACCTTGAGCGCCACCTTCTCCGCGAGCTTCGCGCGCATCAGCAGGCGGCAGCCGCGGGGAGACAGGTCGACGAGCGTCGCCTGCTTGGCCCAGAAGCCGGTCCGGTATCGGACCGGACAGCCGAAGGCCACGCGCGGCGCGCGGCGCGAGTCCGTGCCCTTGAACAGCGCGCGCTGCAAGAGCACGCGCAGCGCCGCGGGGTGCACCGGCTCGCGGATCAGAAAGTCGAAGCCCGCCTTTTGCAGCGCGTTGCGCTGGGTCTTCGAGTCACCCACCACGAACGCAATCCAGGTGGCGCGGTCGGGCGACGGCAGCAACGTGCGCTCGAGCCGCAGCGCGTGCGCCACGCGCGCGGTCGTGATCAGCAGCCGCGTCGGCAGAGTGACTCCCGCGCCCGCGTCCACGGCGCGCACGCGCTCGAACTCCGCGCCGACGTCCTCGAGCAACAGGCGCACCGGTTCTAGCTCGCCATCGTCAAGCAACAAGACGGGCGGCTCGCCGGTCATGACTCGCCCGGTGAACGCATTCCAATCCGATCGGGAATACGCAACCGGCGCTTGAGGCGGGAGTGTCCACGGGGCCGCGGGGGAGGGCTCTGTTACACTCCCGCGCGATGAGTGGAACGGTTCGGATCGAGAAGGACGGGTCGATCGGCTGGGTCATCTTCGACCACCCGGAGCGGCGCAACGCCGTCTCCGCGCAGATGTGGCGCCAGATTCCCGGTGCGGTCGAGGCGTTCGCGAAAGACGACGACGTGCGCGTCGTGGTCATGCGCGGCGCGGGCGAGACGGCGTTCGTGTCCGGCGCCGACATCTCGGAGTTCGAAGCGCAGCGCGGCGCTGGCGGCAAAGCCTCCGAATACGACCGCGAGTCGGGCCTGGCGTTCCGCGCCCTTTCGGCGCTCGACAAGCCGCTGGTCGCGATGATCCACGGCTTCTGCGTGGGCGGCGGCGTGGCGCTCGCGCTGGCGGCCGACCTGCGCTTCGCCGCCGACGACGCGCGCTTCGCCATCCCGGCCGCGCGCCTGGGTCTGGGTTACTCCGCCGGCCTGCTCGAGCCGCTGATCGTGCTCGTGGGTCACTCGCGCGCGGTCGAGATCCTGTACACCGCGCGCCGCTACCGCGCCGACGAGGCGCTCGACATGGGCCTGGTCAACGCGATCGCGCCCAAAGCCGCGCTCGAGGCGCTGGTGCGCGAGACCGTGGACCGGATCGCCGCGAACGCCCCGCTCACCCTGCGCGGCGTGAAGATCGCCGCGCGCGAGCTGGCCAAGGAGCCCGCGCGCCGCGACCACGCCCGGATCGAGGCCGCCGTCGCCGCCTGCTACGAGAGCGAGGACTACAGGGAAGGCGTGCGCGCGTTCCTCGAAAAGAGAAAGCCTGCCTTCAAGGGGCGGTAGGCGCTAGGCGGCGGGCGCTCCCGCGGGGCGAGTCACTCCCGGCAGCTCGTCCGGAATGTGCTCCGCGATCCGGGTGAGTGACTGGTTGCGCGAGAGCAGGTCCACCACCACGGGCGCGGGGCGGGTGTAGATGGTGGGGTAGAGCCACTCGCCGCGCGCGGGATCGGCCGTGACCGCGAGCCGTGGAGCGTCGACCGAGAACTGCGCGTCGAGGCCCTCGCGGTTCCCGCGTGCGTCGAGCTGGACCCAGCGCGCGCGGCTCGAGAGATAGCAGCCGTTGAAGCCGTACAGCACGCGCTCGGGCTGGTCGGGCGCGCGCCGCACCACCTGGTAGCAGAAGCCGGTCGGGAGCCCGAGCGAGCGCAGGAGCGCCGCCAGCAAGTGGCTCTTCGCGAACCCGATGCCCGTGCCCGCGGCCAGGACTTCACTCGCGCGGCAGGGCAGGGCGTCCCCGCCCGCGTCGGCCGTGTGCGCAATCTCGTCGCGCACGAACTCGTAGCAGGCCCGTGCCTTGGCCTCGTCGCTCGGGCCCGCGGCGGCCAGCGCGCGCGCCCGCTCGACGATCGCCGGCGTCTGCCAGTCGATCACGATCGTGTCCTCGAGATAGCCGTTCCAGGCCTTCGACTCGGGCTGCATCCCTGGAGTCAGTCCTGCGGGACGACCGTGACCTCGGTCTTCACTGAGTTCGCGATGAAGCAGTGGTGGTGGGCCGACTCGTGCAGCTGCGCGAGCTCCTCGGCGCCGGGCCGGTTGGCGCCCGAGAAGACGATGCGCGGCCGCAGCTCGCAGCGCGTGACCGCCAGCACGCCGTCGGCGTTCTTCTCCATGTGGCCCAGCGCCGAATCCTCGTAGGAGTCCACGGTGAGCCGCTTGCGCGCGGCGATCGAGAGGAAGGTGAGCATGTGACAGCTCGAGATCGCCGCGACCAGCGCCTCCTCGGGGTTGGGCAGCGCCGGGTCGCCCAGATACTCGGGCGCCGACGAGGCGTCGACCTCGGTGCCGCCGTTGAAGCGCCAGTGATGCCCGCGCGGATAGGTCTCGTACGTGAACGACTTCCCGCCGCGCGACCAGTACAGCTCGACCTTGTGCTCCGACATGCCGGACAGTCTAGTGCTTGATCTCCGGCATCACGATGTCCCCGGTGCTGCCTTCCTCCATCGACTCGAGCACGCTCGCATCCTCCCAGACCGGGATGCCGGCTTCCTGGTAGAGCTCGCGCGTGCGCGGGGTGACGGCGCCGACGCGCACCAGCGCCGGCATCATCAAGTCCTTGAAGCTGTGGATGTGACCCGGCGGGAGCTTCGCGTTGATGCCCGCGGCGCCCGCCTCGATGATGCCCTTGATGAAGTCCTGGGGGTCGATCGAGCAGTGCTCGAGCACCTTGAAGAAGCCCGGGTCGCCCTTGCGCTGGCCGGTGCCGTCCACGCCGCCCTGTGAGTCGACCATGCTCTTCACGGCCTCGAAGGCGAACTGCGCCACGTCCTCGCGGTCGTCGGGGTGCATCCCGGCAATCGTCTCCTTCACGTAGACGTTTCCGAAGGCCACGTGGCGCGACTCGTCCTGCAGCACGTAGTGAGTCAGGTCGCGCAGCAGCGGGCAGGTGGCCTGGCGGCGCATGTTGTGGAACGCGGCCAGCGCCAGCCCCTCGACCACCATGTTCATGCCGATCAGGATCTTCACGAAGTGATCCGCCTGGAGCGTGAGGTCGATGACTTCCTTCAGCCAGGGCGAGATCGGGTACACGATCGCGAGCTTGCGCACGTAGCGCTCGTACACCTCGACGTGGCGCGCCTCGTCCATGGTCTGCGTGGCGCCGTAGAGCTTCGCCTCGTAGTCGGGGCAGGCGTGAGTCGCCGCCGCCGCCGTCATCAGCGCGCCCTGCTCGCCGTGCAGGAACTGCGACAGGAGCTGGGCCGTGGCGTGCGCCGTGAACATCTCGCGCTGTGACTGCGACATGCGCTGCATGAACGGCATCTGCAGGAACATGAAGCGGTCCTCGCCGACGATCGGCTTCGACGGATCGACGTGCGTGTCCCAGGCGAGCTGGCGCTCGCCGTCCCACTGGTTCTGCTTCGCCTTGGAGTACAGGTTGCGCAGCTTCTCGATGTCGATCTCGTAGTCGAACTGCCAGGCGATCTCCATCGGGGTCTTGTAGGTGTCCAGCACCTGCCAGTCGAGACGGGGGGCAACGGGTTGCGTGGCCATCAGCGGGTCTCCTCGGTGAAGATGTAGCGGCAGATCATGTCGGTGAGTCCCTCGAGCATCCGCTCGGGGGCGGGATCGGTCATGCGGTGCACGAACACTTCGGTCGCGGCCGCCTCGATCGAGCGGCGCACCAGCACCGAGGCGGCGAGCGGGTCGATCTCGGCGCGAATCACGCCGCGCTTCTGACCCAGCGCCAGGAGGTCGCGCAGTCTCTCGTCCGCCACCTGGTTGATGCGGTTCAGGCGCTGGCGCGCGTCGGAGTCGCGCTCGGCCAGCTCGAGCAGCACGAGATAGAAGCCGCCCTCGCGGCAGAGTCTCTCGTAGCTCGCGCGCAGGTCGTCGCCGAACGCGGCGCGCGCGCCGGCGCCGATCAGGCGGTCGGCGTCGTGGCGGTTGCGGCCATGGGCCAGCTCGCGGTCGCCCCAGTCGTCGATCAGCGCCAGCAGGAGCGCGCGCTTGTCGGGGAAGTGGTGGTAGAGCGTGCCCACGCCCACCGAGGCGCGCTCGGCCACGTCGGCCATGCTGGTGGCTTCGTAGCCGCGCCGCGCGAAGAGTGACTCGGCGGCCTGCAGCACGCGCCGGCGGGTCGCCACGCCGCGCGCCTGGGTGCGGGCGCGCGCAAGCACGACGACCGACTTCGGGACCGAGCGGGGAGTACGGGCCATCTCGCCGCGCAGCCTACGTCAGCCGAAAACCGAATGCAAGTTCGAAATCGAGGCGAAAAAGCCAGTGCAGTCGATATGTTGCACTCCACCACGAAACGGAAGGCCGTGCCGCAAGCGCGGCTGCAGTGAGTCATGCGGGGGGGTGTTGTAAGTTGCTCTGGCGACCGATGTCCTCCTCCATGTCCAGCGATCCCGTGGTCGCGGCCCTGCGCGCGGCCGCAGCCGTGAAAGACAGCCCCGAGCTCCGGCTCGCGCTGGCGCGCCGCTGCCTCGAGCTGGGAGCGCCGCAGGAGGCGCTCCAGGAGGCCGGGCTCGGCCTCACGCTCGACCCGGCGAGCCGCGACCTGCAGGAGATGGCGCGGCGCGCCCACGAAGCGGCTCACGCTGACCCGGAGCAGGTGCCGGCGCAGGGTCAGGGCGCGCAGGCTCGAGAGCCGCAGGCTCCGGCCCCGGCGCGCGGCCGCCTGCGCCTGGTCAGCGAGGAGGACGTGGCCGAGGCGGCGGAGGCGCGAGTCACCTTCGCCGACGTGGGCGGTCTCGACGACGTGAAGCAGCGCCTGACTCGTTCGTTCCTGCTGCCGCTGCAGAAGCCCGAGCTGTTCGCGCAGTTCGGCAAGAGCCTGCGCGGGGGCCTGTTGCTGTACGGCCCGCCCGGCTGCGGGAAGACGTTCATCGCGCGCGCTCTGGCAGGCGAGCTCGGCGCGCGCTTCCAGTCGATCGGTCTCTCCGACGTGCTCGACATGTGGCTCGGCGAGAGCGAGCGCAAGCTCCACGAGCTGTTCGAGACCGCGCGCCGGCAGGCGCCCATGGTGCTGTTCTTCGACGAGGTCGATGCGCTGGGCCAGCGCCGCACGCAGCTCAAGCACTCCGCGGGCCGCAACGTGGTGAATCAGTTCCTCGCCGAGCTCGACGGCGTCGACGGCCGCAACCGCGACGTGTTCGTGCTGGGCGCGACCAACCATCCCTGGGACGTCGACACCGCGGTGCGCCGCCCCGGGCGCTTCGACCGCATGGTGTTCGTGCCGCCGCCCGACCTGCCCGCGCGTCTGCGCATCCTGTCACTCAAGATGGAGGGCCGGCCCGGTGCACCCGACCTCGGACGCGTGGCGCGAGATACCGAGGGCTTCTCGGGCGCCGACCTCGAGGCGCTGGTGAACGCCGCCTCCGAGCTCGCCTTCGAGCGCACGGTCGACGCCGGCGCCGTGCAGCCGATCGACGACAAGCTGCTCGCGGCCGCGCTGCGCGACGCGCGCCCTTCGATCCGCCCCTGGCTCGACACCGCGCGCAACTACGCGGTGTACGCCAACGAGGGCGGCGTGTACGACGACCTGCTCGCGCACCTGCGCGCGCGAGGCCTGGTGTGAGTGAAGCGTCGAGCCTCGCGCGCGCGCAGGCGGCGCTCGAGCTCGGCCGCTGGCAGGAGGCGGTCCACGAGGCGCTGCGCGCGATCGGCGAGGATCCCGAGGGCCCGAGCGGCCATTACTTCCTGGGCCGGGCGCTGTTGGAGCTCGGGCGCGAAGAAGAGGCGCTGCACGCGCTCGAGACCGCGTGCGCGAAGTCACCGACCTGGTCCCCTCCTCACGTGCTCCGTTCCGACGTGCTGCGCTTCGCGGGCTCGTATCGCCAGGCGCTCGCGGCCGCCGAAGAGGCGCTGCGTCTCGATCCCCACTCTGCCACCGCGCACATGGCCGTCGCCTTGTCCGCGCAGAAGCTCGGCGACGCGGCGCGCGCGCGTGGGGAGTCGGGGCGCGCGCTGGCGCTCGCACCGCGCAGCGCGCCGCTGCAGCGCTGTGCCGGCGACGTGTTTCTCGCACAGCACGCCAACGCCCAGGCCGAGAGTCAGTACCGCCGCTCGCTCGAGCTCGACGCCGGCGACGCGCTTGCGCTCAACAATCTCGCGCTCGCCCTGCAGAGACAAGGCAAGGCCGATGAGGCGCTCGACGCGTTCCGAGCGGCCGTGAACGCCGACCCGAATCTGCACGTCGTGAAGCGGAACCTGCGCAACCTGCTCGGCAAGAAGCTCGGGAAGGCGGGCATCGGCGGCATCGGCGTCGTGATGTGGCTCGTCTTGCAGCTCGGCCATGTGGGCTCGAGCCTGCCCGAGAACGCGCAGACGTCGGGCGGCGACGTGATGTTTCTGTTCATGCTCTGCGGCCTGGCCTTCGTGGCGCTCGGGGTGCTGGGAGTGAAGAGCGAGTACCGGCGACGGCTGAGTGAGCTCGACCCGGACCTGCGCTCACTGCACGAGCGCCTCGAAGCGGACCACCACGCGGGAAGGCTGTGAGTCTCGCGCGCGCCAACGCGGCGATCGAGCTGCGGCGCTGGGACGACGCCGTGCGCGAGGCGGGGCTGGCGATCGCCGCCAACCCCAACGACGCCAACGGCTACTACGCGCTCGCGCGGGGTCTCTGGGGCCTCGAGCGCAATACCGCTGCGCTCGAGGCGCTCGGCACCGCGAGCGCGAAACGGCCCGAATGGTTCCTGCCCCACGTGCTGCGCTCCGACATCGAGCGCAGCCTCGGCTGGCCGCGCAAAGCCCTCGCTGCCGCGGAGGAAGCGGTGCGCCTCGGACCCCACTCCGCCGCGGCGCACATCGCGGTGGCGCTCTCGGCGCAGAAGGTCGGCGAGTCTCTGCGCGCCCGCTCGGAGTGCGAACGCGCGCTCGAGCTCGCTCCCCAAGACGCCTGGATCCAGCGGCTCGCCGGGGACGTCTACCTGGCGCAGAAGCAGAACGTCCTCGCGGAGAAGCACTACCGCCAGTCACTCGCGATCTCGGCCGCCGACGGCGCGGCGCTCAACAACCTGGCGCTCGTGCTCAACCGGCAGGGCAAGACCGACGAGGCGCTCGACACGTATCGGGCTGCCATCCGTGCGGATCCGACGCTCCGGGTCGCGAAGCGAAACCTGCGCAGCGTGCTGCGCACGAAATCGGCCAAGGTCAGCACCGGCGGGCTCTTCTTCCTGGCATGGATCGCGCTCTACCTGGGTGCGGCGGGCGGCGCGATCCTGGCGGCGCTCGGGGGCACGGCCGCGCTCGCGCTCCTGGCATACGGGGTGGCGCGCCTGTTCCGCCCGCCGCGAGTCAGCTCGCGTGACCCCGAGCTGCGCGAGCTGCAGAAGCGCCTCGACGCAGACCACAAGGCGGGACGGCTGTGACTCGGGCGGCCGACGAGAGCCTGGCGCGGGCGCACGCGGCGCTCGCTCTCCGGCGCTTCGAGGAGGCGTTGGACCACGCCGGCCGCGCGATCGCCGCCGATCCGGCGCGCGCCGCGAGTCACTATGCGCTGGCCCGAGCGCTCGCCGGCCTCGGCCGGAATCACCAGGCGCTGCGCGCGCTCGAAGCGGCGAGTGCGCGGGCGCCGGAGTGGTCGGCGCCGTATGCCAGGAAGTCGGAGGTCCTGGGCGCGCTCGGCGATCACCTGAACGCGCTGGCCGCCGCCGAAGAGGCGGTGAGACTGTCTCCCAGCTCGGCCTGGGAGCACCTCATGCTGGCGATCGCAGCGCTGAAGCTCCGTGACTACGGTCGGGCGCGCGCAGCGGTCGACGTCGCGGCGCAGCTCTCCCCCGCGAACCCCGACGTATGGAGCGTGAGCGGCGATGTCTGTCTCGCGCTGGAGCGCTACCCGGCGGCGGAGCAGGAGTACCGCAAGTCACTCGCGCTCGACCCCGCCGACCCGCACGCGCTGAACAACCTGGCGGTGGCGCTGCAGCGTCAGGGCAAGGCCGACGAGGCGACGCAGGTGTACCGCTCTGCGATCCGACTCGATCCGACCCACGGCCTCGCCAAGCAGAATCTGCAGGCCCTGCTCGATCAGCGCCTCGGCAAGGCCGCGGGCGCCCTGGCCGCGCTCTGGGTGCTGTGGTCCGCATTCTCCCGACTCACGACCCCGCACGTCGATGGGATGAATCCGGCTTCCGACGACCTCGAGCGAGTCCTCACGGCGGTGGCGGCAGTCACCGGCGGGACCATGCTCGTGATCTGGGCCAGGAAGCTCCAGCTCCGCTTCAAGCTGCGCAGGACCGACCCCGAGCTGTTGGCGCTGCACCGGCAGCTCAGGGCCGACGAGAAGGCGCGCCGCCTCTGAGTCAGCCCAGCAGTGAGCGCGCGCGCTCGAGCAGCGGCACGATCGACTTGCCGGTGACCTCCCACAGCGGGTCGTGGCGCTTGCCGCGCCGGTGCAGGCCGAGGTTCAGGCCGGTGATGATCGCGAACTTGTAGGCGGCGAGCGCGCGGAACCAGTCCACGCTGGCGAGCTCCTCGCCCCAGGCGCGCTGGTACAGCTCGACCAGCTCGTCGGCGGGCAGCAGCATGGGAGTCACTGCGCCGCCCTTCGCCCAGGCGTCGGGGTCGTTGAAGGTCGCGACCCAGCCCACGTCGTTCAGCGTGGCGCCGATCCCGCACAGCTCCCAGTCGATCACCGCCAGGAGCGTGCCTTCCCTCGACCAGAAGGTGTTGCGCCAGTTGTAGTCACCGTGGAACAGGCCGATCGGCGCGCCGTGCGGCAGCGAGGCCAGGAGCTTCGCGCGCACCTCGGGCACGAGCGCCATCGACTCGGGCTCGGCCGCGCGCTCCACGAAGCGGTCCCAGCGAGTCACGTCGTCCTCGAACGCGATCGGATCGCCGAGATACCCGCATTTCGCGCGCCAGTCCACGCGGTGGATCTGCGCCAGCGCAGTCATCGCGGCCGCGGCCATCTCGCGCCGCTTGGCCAGCGGGAACGGCTCGGCCCACTCGCCGGGCCCCAGCATCAGCACGTCGCCCTCGAGCTTTTGCACCACGAAGTAGGGCCGGCCGAAGAACTCGAGCTCCTCGCCGGCCCAGCGCACCGAGCAGTGCGGCACCGGGCCGCCGTCGAGCGCGCGCAGTGCGCTCACCTGCCGCAGCACGTCGGCCGTGCCCTTCCACTGCACGTTCGGCGGCGGCAGGCGCAGGAACCAGCTCTCGGCCGCGCCGCGCGAGCGCACCGAGAAGCCGTACGAGAAGCCCGCGTGACCGGGCATCTTGTGCACGGCGAACACCTCGGCCGCCGGGTCGGCGTACTTCGCGCGGGCGAAAGGGACCAGTCTCTGCTCGAGCTCGGGCAGCTCCATGGGCGCTCACTCTACCCGAAGCGCCGGCACTAGCGGCGACTGACCGGGCCTTGCGGCGGGCGCGCGCGCAGCTCGGCCGCGTGGCGCTGGATGCGCGCGCAGGCCTCGGCCACGTCGTCGACCTCGCGCTCGCCGCCCAGGAACAGCTCGTGCGGCAGCCAGATCGACTCCTCGAAGGCGGCCCGATGCGCGCGCGGAAACGCCGCCGGGTCCCAGCGCACGCCCTGGCGCGCGGCGGGATTGGTGAGCGGGTCGGGCGCGAACAGCGGGTCTTCGGCGAGCGGGGTGTAGAAGCGGCCGGAGCAGGGCACGCCCTCGGCGCGCAGCGCCAGGATCACGTGGTCGCGCGGCACGCCCGCGAAGGCTCTGGCGTCGTAGCGCAGCACGAACTGGTAGGCGGCGCGGGCGGTGACCCGCGGGTCGCGGCGGAGCGGAGTGAGTCCCGGCAGCGACGCCAGTGCGCGCTCGAGCCGGACCAGGTTTCGCTCGCGCCGCGCGTTCTGCTCCGGGAGTCTCTCGAGCTGGGCGCGCAGCACCGCGGCCTGCCACTCGGTCATGCGCAGGTTGTGGCCGAGCATCTGCTCGGGGAAGGCGTCGGCACCCGGCTCCTTGCGCCCGCAGTTCACGAGCGACGCGAGCCGGGAGGCGTGGGTCGGATCGCTCGTGGTGACCACGCCGCCTTCGCCAGCGGTGAGGAGCTTCGAGCTCTGCAGCGAGAACGAGCCGAAGTCGCCGATCGCGCCCGCACCGCGGCCGCGCCAGCGTGCGCCGTGCGCGTGCGCGCAGTCCTCGACCAAGAGGAGTGAGTGCCGCGCCGTGATCTCGCCCAGCGCGTCCATGTCGGCCATCGTGCAGGCCAGGTGTACCGGCAGCAGCGCCGCGGTTCGCGGAGTCACTGCAGCGGCCACCGCCGCCGGGTCGATGCAGTAGGTCTCGGGGTCGATGTCGACCAGCACAGGCACGCAGCCCGCCGCCAGGATCCCGCCCGCCGTGCCCACGAACGTGTAGGCCGTGGTGATCACCTCGGCGCCGGGAGTCACGCGCGCGGCTTGCAGCGCGAGCATCAGCGAGAACGTGCCGTTCGCGCAGGTCACCGCGTGCGCTGCGCCGGCGAAGCGCGCGAACTCTTCGGCGAATGCGCGCGCTTCGGTGTTGGGGCTCGGGAAGCCGCCCCAGTTGCCGCTCGCGAGCACGCGCTCGAGGGCGGCGCGCTCCGGCGCGCCGTGCTCGGGCCAGACCGGCCACGGCGCGCTGCGCAGCGGCGGGCCCCCGTGAATGGCGAGTCGCGTTCCCACGTTCAGTCTCCGGGCTCGCTTCGGCAACTCGGGAGCGAGTCTGTCGCGCGCCTCAGGGTGGCGGCTGGAGCGGCCGGAAACGCAGCGCGGTCTTGGCGCCCTCCGGGCCGACCAGCTCGAGCTCGCCGCCGGAGAGATGCAGCTGGTCGGCCGCAGCGAGCGCCGCGAGGTACGCGCCCTCGAGCTCCATCCCCTTCTCGCACGCCATCCTGGTCACGGCCAGCGGGCCGAATCTCAGCTGGGCGCCGTTCAGCGTGTAGCCGCCCGCGAAGCGGTTGCAGCCCGCGAAGCCCGAGACCTGGGCCTTCGCCGTGTCGAAGAGCAGCGTGAGCGCCGGCCCGCTCTGGCCGTCCGGCACGTCGGAGCGCTCGCCGAGCCGCGTGAGCCTCCAGTCGTGGACCGGCGCGAGCGGGCTCTGCGCCGTCGGGGGCGGCTCGCAAGCGGAGAGCGCGAGCAGGGCGAGCACGAGCCAGATGCGGGAGCCGCGCATCCGGCGACTCTACCCGGGGGACCGAGCGCGCGAAAGCGGACCGCCGACGAGTCACGTTCCGATCAGTCACCCTTCGCCCGGATCATATCGCCGCGCGGCGCGGACTCCCGGCCCGCGGCCGTGCGGTCCGCGAAGTGGCCGTGCCGGCTGGGAAATCGGGCGCCGGCCAGTGACTTGAAGCGGTGCCCCCGGGAACGCCAAGATCTCGCCCATGACGACCACCCAGAACCCGCCCGACCTCGGCTTCGATCCCGATTCGCTGCGCGCCCGCTACCGGGCCGAGCGCGACAAGCGCCTGCGCGCCGATGCCAACGACCAGTACGTCGAGGTGAAGGGGCAGTTCGCCCACTACATCGAGGACCCCTACGTGGCGCCCGGCTTCACCCGCGCGCCGCTTTTGGACGAGGTCGAGGTGGTGGTGATCGGCGGCGGCTTCGGCGGTCTGCTCGCGGCCGCGCGCCTGCGCGAGGCGGGCATCGACGACCTGCGCGTGATCGAGAAGGGCGGCGACTTCGGCGGCACCTGGTACTGGAACCGCTATCCGGGCGCGATGTGCGACGTGGAGTCGTACATCTATCTGCCGCTGCTCGAAGAAGTCGGCTACGTGCCGAAGGAGAAGTACACGCGCGCGCCCGAGATACTCGCGCACAGCGCCGCGATCGGCCGCAAGTACGACCTGTACCGCGACGCCTTGTTCCAGACCGAAGTCACCGAGCTGCGCTGGGACGAGGCGGCGGCGCGCTGGATCGTGAAGACCAACCGCGGCGACGCGCTGCGCGCGCGCTTCGTGGTCATGTCGAACGGCCCGCTGAACCGGCCCAAGCTGCCGGGCATCGCGGGCATCGACTCCTTCAAGGGTCACTCGTTCCACACCAGCCGCTGGGACTACGGCTACACGGGCGGTGACTCGAACGGGAATCTCTCCGGCCTGCGCGACAAGCGGGTCGGCATCATCGGCACGGGCGCCACCGCGGTGCAGTGCGTGCCGCAC
>DATKAO010000067.1 GCA_035498015.1 Myxococcota bacterium | reverse complement strand
CCGCTCTTGCTCCTGCACGAGAAGAAGATCTCGAACATGAAGGACCTCCTGCCCCTGCTCGAGCAGGTCGCGCGCGGCGGCAAGCCGCTCGTGATCGTGGCCGAGGAAGTCGAGGGCGAGGCGCTCGCGACGCTGGTCGTGAACAAGATCCGCGGCACGCTGCAGGTCGCGGCGGTGAAGGCGCCGGGCTTCGGTGACCGCCGCAAGGCGATGCTCGAAGACATGGCGATCCTCACCGGCGGCCAGGTGATCGCCGAGGAGCTCGGCATCAAGCTCGAGAACGTGACTCTGAACGACCTGGGCAAGGCAGGGCGAGTCACGATGGACAAGGACAACACCACGATCATCTCCGGCGCGGGCAAGAAGAAGGACATCGAGGCCCGCTGCAACGAGCTGCGCAAGCAGATCGAGGAGACGAAGTCGGACTACGACCGCGAGAAACTCCAGGAGAGACTCGCCAAGCTGGCCGGCGGCGTGGCGGTCGTGAAGGTCGGCGCCGCGACCGAGAGCGAGATGAAGGAGAAGAAGGCGCGCGTCGAGGACGCGCTCCACGCCACCCGCGCAGCCGTCGAAGAGGGCATCGTGCCCGGCGGCGGCGTGGCGCTGATCCGCGCCAAGAAGGTGCTCGAGACGCTCAAGGGTGCGAACCCGGAGCAGCAGGCGGGCATCGACATCATCCGCCGTGCCGTCGAGGAGCCGATCCGCATGATCGCGCAGAACGCCGGTCAGGAGGGCTCGGTAGTGGTCGACAAGGTCGCCAACGGCAAGGGCGCCTACGGCTTCAACGCCGCGACCGACACCTACGGCGACCTCGTGAAAGACGGCGTGATCGACCCGACCAAGGTCGTGCGCTCCGCGCTGCAGAACGCGGCGAGCGTGGCGGGCCTGCTCCTCACCACGCACGCGATGATCGCGGACAAGCCCAAGGACGAAGAGGACAAGCACGCCGGACATAGTCACTAGCGACGTTCGCTCGTCCTACAGACGACAACCCATCGCGCCGATCGCCTCACGGGAGGAGTCGGCGCGATGTCTTCTGTGCGCCATGCCGAGTTTCTGGTCGAGCGCTTGCGGGCGTTCGGCCTGTCGCTGGAGCTCGCTCCCGGCGCTGCCTCCGCCGAGGGCGTGCTGCAGCTCGGGCCGACGCCGTTCGAGACACTCGGCCGCTCGCTCGTGCTGTCGCGCGCGCGCTTCTACACGCTGGGTCACAACCGGCTGAAGCTCTACGACCCGGCGATCTTCTTCGACCTGCCCGCGCTCGACATCGGCCGCTGCACCTCGAAGGCCGACGTCGAGTCGGCGCTGCGCCGGGCCTGGGCGAGTCAGATGCGCTCGCTCGGCGAGGCACTCACCTGGCTGAAGCGGCTCGACGCGCGCCATCAGCTGGTCGCAGGCGGCGCGCGCCTGCGCTTCATCGACGACGCCAGCGGCGCGGTCGAGGTGCGCGCGCCGCGCGAAGTGCTCCTGCCCTCGAGCGGCGCGCTCGCGCGCCGCTCACTCGGCCAGCCGCAGGAGCGCCGCTTCCGCGCGCTGCCCAGCCTGGAGAGCGCGAACGAGCTGGCGCTCTCGATCTCGTCGGCCGTCGCGGAGCGCGCGAGACACTCGACCGAGGCGCCGCCGCCCTCGGGCCCCGACGAGAAGCGCCCCATGCGCGAGAAGCGCGCGCGCCGCGTCATGGCGATCTCGGCGCTGCCCGGCGGGCCGGCCGAGCTGGCGACGCTGCTCGCCATGCGCCACATCGAGCTCGAGCACTTCAAGGACCCGTCGGCCGCGATCGCCGCCTTCCGCGAGCGCAGCTACGAGCTGGTGGTGGTCGAGGCCAAGGTCGGCCGCGTCGACGGTCTCGAGCTCACCGCCGACCTGCGCCGGCTGCCCGGCGTGGAGCAGCTGCCGATCGTGGTGCTCGACGAGCGCGAGGTGGCCGCGAACCGGACCGGGGCGCAGGAGGCGGGCGCCGCGATGTATCTCCCCCGCCCGTTCCGCTGGGAGGAGATCGAGCCGACGCTGCTCGACCTGCTGGATCACGCCGCCGGCCGCCGCTTCCAGCGCTACGCGGCGCGCATGGCCGTGCGCACGGCCGCGAGCGCCGGCTCGTGGGACGAGCTCACGGAGCTGGTCGCGCGCGGCGGCATCTGCCTGCGCACGCGCCGCGACATCCTGCCGGGCGCGGTGGAGCGCTACCGCATCCACCTGCCCGCTCCGCTCGAGCCGATCGACGTCGACGGCGACGTGATCTCGCGCGCGAACCTGGCCGGCTACGCGAGCGTGCTGGCGGGGATCCGCTTCCGGCGCTTCCTCGACGAAGGCGAGGCGCGCTGGATCCGGGTCATCGAAGATCTGGCTCTGCGCGCGCGGGGCGCGCACCCGACGCTTTAGCCGACGACCTGACGCGCCTTCTTGATGTCGTCGTCCATGATCGTCTTGCGCTTCTCGCGCTGCGCGGAGTTGCCGGCCTCCTGAGCGAGGCGCGCGATGTACTCCTCCGCGGCTGCGACCGCCAGCTCGACGGCCGGCCCGGACGTTCTCAGCTCTCCACCGTGCTTCACGAGCAACCGCTTGACCGCGGCCGCGGGAATTTCCGCCATGTTGTGCTCACTCGCCCCCGGAACCTGTTTTTGGTTCGCGGCGTAGGATTCCCCAGGGGCGCATGAGCCGTCAACCGCCAGGGACACGCTCAGCGCTTTTCGAGACGGGCCAGGAATCCGACGACTTTCTCCGCCAGCAGCGCGCGCTCGAAATCGACCGGCAGCACGTGGCCCGAGCGCTCCAGCCAGA
>DATKAO010000066.1 GCA_035498015.1 Myxococcota bacterium | reverse complement strand
GCCGGCGTGTCGACGAGCTCGCGCACCTGGTTCGGCTTGCCCAGCCCGAGCCCGCGCAACGTCTGGTGCTGGTCGGGCCCGTAGCCGATCGCGCTGCGGAACTGCCGCACGCGCACGGTCGCGCCCGCCGCCTTGGCCTTCTTCGCGCCCTTCTTGGCCGCCACTAGCGCACCTCGGCGCGGAGCTGCCCGAGCCGCTCGTCGCGGTAGCGCAGCTGCTTGAACGCATGCAGCGTCGCGCGGATCACGTTGTGGTGGCGGTTGGTGCCGAGACACTTGGTGAGCACGTTCTGCACGCCCGCCGCCTCGCACAGCGCGCGCACCGCGCCGCCGGCGATGACTCCCGTGCCGCGCGCGGCCGGCCGCATGACGACCTTGCCGGCCCCGAACTCGCCCATGACCTCGTGCGGGATCGTGCCGTCGGTGAGCGGCACCGAGATCAGGTTCTTGCGCGCCTGCTCGATGCCCTTGCGGATCGCCTCGGGGACTTCGTTGGCCTTGCCGAGCCCCGAGCCCACGACGCCCTGGCCGTTGCCCAGCACGACCAGCGCCGTGAAGCCGAAGCGCCGGCCGCCCTTCACGACCTTGGCCACGCGGTTGATGTCGACGACGCGCTCCTCCAACTCGTAGTCGTTGGGGTTGAGCCGTTCGCGTCTCAGGATCTTCGCCATTCGGTCCCTCGGTTCAGAAAGTGAGTCCGGCTTCGCGCGCGGCGTCTGCGAGCGCCTTCACGCGGCCGGTGTAGGTGAAGCCGTTGCGGTTGAAGCTGACCTGCTTGATTTCCTTCTCGAGCGCGAGCTTCGCGATCGCGGTGCCGACCTTCTTCGCGGCCTCGACGTCCTTGGTGGACTCGAGCCCGTCGCGCACGCCGGGCGAGCGGGTCGAGACACCCGACAGCGTCTTGCCCGAGATCGGGTCGACGATCTGCGCGTAGATGTGCTTCGAGCTGCGGAACACCGTGAGCAGCGGCTGCTCGCAGCGCCCGAGCTGCTTGCGCGTGCGGAGCTTGCGGCGCTCGCGCAGTGACTTGCGGTTCCTGATCGACATCTTCCGTTAGCTCCCCGACGACACGCCGGTCTTGCCGACCTTGCGGCGCACGACTTCGTCGACGTAGCGGATGCCCTTGCCCTTGTAGGGCTCGGGCATGCGGACCTCGCGCACCTCGGCGGCGAACTGGCCCACCTGCTGCTTGTTCGCGCCTTTGATCACCAGCCGCGTCTGACTCTCGGCCACGACCTCGAGCCCCTGCGGCACCTCGACCACGACCGGGTGCGAGTAGCCGATGGTGAGCGTGAGCTTCTTGCCCTGCACCTCGGCGCGGTAGCCGACGCCGATCACGTCGAGGCTCTTCGAGAATCCCGTGGTGACTCCCGTGACCATGTTGGCGATCAGCGCGCGCATCAGCCCATGCATGGCCTTGGCGCGCTTCTCGTCGCTGTCGCGCGCGACGCGCACCTCGGCGCCGGCCACCTCCACCTTCGTGTGGGGCGCGACCGCCTCTTCCAGCTGCCCCTTGGGGCCCTTCACGCGCACGCGGCCGTTCGCGACCTGGACTTCGACGCCCTTCGCGATCGCCACGGGTTGTTTGCCGATGCGGGACATGATCACCAGACCTTTGCGAGCAGCTCGCCGCCGATGCCGGCCTCGCGGGCCTGGGCATCGGTGAGTACACCGCGCGGTGTAGAGAGGATGGCGATCCCCAGGCCGCTGCGGATCTGCGGGATCTTCTTCGCGCCCACGTAGACGCGCCGGCCGGGCCGCGAGATGCGCTCGATGCCCTCGATCATGGGCTGGTCGTCGTCGCTGTAGCGGATCTCGATCGAGAGCGTGGGCTTGTCGGCGCCGGCCACGTCGCCGAAGCCGGCGATGTAGCCCGTCTCGTGCAGCACGCGCGCGATCTCGGACAGGAGCTGTGACTTCGGCAGCGCCACGCGCGCGGCGCGCGAGCGCCCGCCGTTGCGGATGCGCGTCAACATGTCGGCGATGGGGTCGGTCAGCATCTCGGCTCCCTCACCAGCTCGACTTCGTGATGCCGGGGATCTTGCCCTCGAGCGAGAGCTTGCGCAGGCAGATCCGGCACAGGTCGAACTTGCGGTAGTAGCCGCGCGCGCGGCCGCAGCGCTGGCAGCGGTTGTAGTAGCGCGTGCGGAACGGGAGCTTGCCCGCCGCTCGCGCTGCGCGCAGCCGCTTCTGCTGGATTCTCTTGGAAGTCTTTGCCATGGATCCTCACGTCCTGAACGGCATGCCCAGACCGGTGAGGAGCGCGAGGCCCTCCTCGTCGGTCGTGGCGCTGGTCACGATCGAAACGTTCAAGCCCCGGATCTTCTCGACCTTGTCGTAGTCGACCTCGGGGAAG
>DATKAO010000065.1 GCA_035498015.1 Myxococcota bacterium | reverse complement strand
CCGAGTCACAAGCGCATCGGGCGCACGCACACGCGAATTTTTCGCGTCGCGCTGCACGAACACATGACCTGAGTCGCAACATACTGGTACGACCTCGAGTGACTCGCGGATGCGCGGCGTGCACGCTTCGAGGGGAAATCGCGCCGGAAATGAGATCAGTGCGATCAGCTGGCCGGACCGATCCGGTCCGCGCGTGCGTCCAAACGACATCGCACGTTCGGCGCCCACTACCGGCCGTTCGGCGGGCTGCGGTGGCCCCGCAACGCGGGCGGCCGCGGTCGGTTCCACCCCACGACAGGAGATCGCGATGCCCGAGCTCGTTCGTGAAAAGACAGGCTTCCCGCTGCTTTGGCGTGCGACCTGCGCGCTGATGGGGACCCTGGTGGTGCTGTCCGGAGCGCCCGCCGCGCAGGCGGGCAGCCCGCCGCCACCGCCGCCGCCCCACAGCGCCCCGCAGAGTTCCAACCCACATCCGCCGCCGCCGCCGGGCGCGCCGCCCCCGCCGCCGCCGAGCGTCTACTCGCCACCGGTGATGGTGCCGGTCGCCCCGGCGCCGCCAGCCCCGCTGCCGCTCCCGATGCGGATCATCTACGCGCCGTTCTACGCAACCGGGCTCGTGCTGCGCTACGGGTTGTACTACGGGATCGTCGCGCCCTTCGAAGTCCTGGGCCGAACCCTGGCCTATGGCTGGAATGGCGGCGTTCCGGGCGGTGACCCCAGCGCGAACGACCACCCGCAGTGACTCGAGGAGGAACCATGCACAAGCTTCGCTCTCGTTGGCTGCGCGCCCTGACCGTGTTCGCGCTGTGCGCGAGCGCGGCGCTGTACGCGCGCGCGCAGGGCGAGGCTCCACCTCCGGGATCACCGCCGGCGGGTCCTCCGCCCGGATCCGCGCCGCCCGCCGGGTCGGCTCCGGCCGCCGCAGACTCCGGCTCGGCCCAGGAGCTCGACCGCACGCCGCCCCGCCTCAGCTTCACCGACGGCGAGGTCTCGTTCTGGCGCAACGGCGCAGAGGACTGGACCCCCGCGCAGGTGAACACCCCGCTCGGCGAGGGCGACCAGCTCTACACCGGCAACGCGGCGAACCTCGAGATCCAGATCGGCGCGCGCGCGTTCGTGCGCGCCGGCGAGGAGACACAGCTCGGGCTGACCAACCTCGAGCCCGACTTCGTGCAGTTCCGGATCGTGAACGGGCATGCCTCGCTCGACCTGCGCTCGGTGAAGGCGGGCACGACCATCGAGATCGACACGCCGCACGCGGCGTTCAGCGTCGAGCACCCGGGCTACTACCGGATCGAGGTGACCGACGAGAACACGAGCTTCACCAGCCGGCGCGGCGGCAGCGCCACGCTGACTCCCGCCACCGGCCAGGCGTCCGCGGTGGCGGCGAGTGAGACGGTCGTGGTCTCGGGCACCGACCAGCCCAAGGTCGAGACCTACGCCGCCGCGGAGCTCGACGACTGGGACCGCTGGAACTACACGCGCACCGACCAGCAGCTCGAGTCGGTGAGCGCGCGCTACGTGCCCAGCGGCGTGTACGGCGTGGACGACCTCGACCACTACGGTGACTGGCGCGTCGTGCCGACCTATGGCTCGGTCTGGGTGCCGCGCGTGGCGCCGGGCTGGGTGCCGTACAGCACCGGCTCGTGGGTCTATGACCCGTACTACGGCTGGACCTGGGTCGACGCCGCGCCCTGGGGCTGGGCCCCGTTCCACTACGGGCGCTGGGTCTCGGTCGGCGGCTACTGGGGCTGGGCGCCGGGTCCGCTGGTCGCGCGGCCCTACTACTCACCGGCGCTGGTCGCGTTCTACGGCGCACCGTCCTTCTCGGTCGGCATCAGCTTCGGCCACGGCGGCGTGGGCTGGGTCGCCCTGGGCTGGGGCGAGCCGTGCTTCCCGTGGTGGGGCGGCGCCGCGTTCCGCGGTCACCCGCACTGGAACGGCTGGGGCGGCCCGCGGATCGTGAACAACGTGGTGATCAACAAGACCACGGTCGTCAACGTGAACAACGTGCACTGGGCCAACGCTGCGCGCGCCAATGCCGTCGTGGGCGTGCGCGCCGACCAGTTCGGCCGCGGCCGCGTGAACGTGGAGCACTGGGACGCCGCGAAGGTCGCGAAGCTGCGACCGGTGGAGGGTGACGTGGGCATCCGGCCCGAGCGCGCGAGCCTCGCGCCGAGCACGGGCCGCGGGGAGCGGCCGCCGCGCGCGGTGTTCAACCGCAGCGTGGTCGCCACACGCGAGGCGCGGCAGCGCGCGCCGCAGGAGATCGCGCGCACGGCTGCGCCCACGCGCGAGTCACCGCCCGTGCAGCAGAAGTCGCCGGGTCTGTTCAATCGCGGCAAGCCGCCCGAGGTGACTCGCGAGCAGCAGGGCACGGCCTCGCGCATCGTGACTGCGCCCAAGCGGGGCAGCACGGACGCACTGCGCAACCGGCCGCCGTTCGGCGGCGGCGATTCCGCGGAGCGCAGCGCGCCGCCGCAGCCGCCGCGTTTCCGCCAGCCGGCAGGCGAGTCGGAGAGCGCGGCCAGTGCCGCGCACGCGCCGAAAGCGCCGAGCCCGCCGGTGGGCCGCGCGGAGCGCCGGCCCTCGCAGCCGCAGACGCGCGAGCCGAGCGCGCCACGTGACCTGCCGGGCGAGCCGGCCAACCGCGTGTACCGTGGCCGGCCCGCACCGGCGCCGCGCATGGAGGCGCCTGCGGCACCGCAGCACCCGCAGCAGCCCCAGCGCCAGCCGCAACACGTGCGCGAGCAGGGCGGCGGCCAGGAGCACGGCGGCGGAGCCCGCCAGCGCCCCGACCGGCACTAGTCGGCTAGCAGCAGCGCCCGCGCCGCGCGGCGGCGTCGCCCAGTGACTCGCGCGCCGCGCGCGCGTCGCGGCACTCCTGCGCGTGCGCCGGGATCCCGACGAAGCCGCGCGCGAACGCGGCCAGCGCGGCGGCGGCGCGCCCGCACGCGGCGAGCAGCGCACGGGTCTTCACGACACCTCCGCGACGCGCGCCGCGCCGGCAGGCGCCGGCCCGCGCAGCACGCGCCACCACACGCGCCCGGCGTCCAGCACCACGACCGCCACCAGCACCATGAACAGCGCGGTCACCGCCGCGTCGAGGCGGTTGTTGAAGATCAGCGTGTGTGTCTCGCGCACCTTGTCGGGCGCGATCAGGCCCTCTGCGAGCTGACTCGCGAGCCAGTCTGCCTGGGCCAGGAAGCCGATGCGCCGGTCGGCGTGGAGGATCTTCTGCCAGCCGGCCGTCATCGTGACCGAGAGCAGCCAGAAGAGCGGCGCGACCGTGAGCAGCGCGAAGCGCGGCCGCTCGGACTTGACCAAAAGCGTGGTCGCGAGCGCGAGCGCGGTCGCGGCGAGCAGCTGGTTCGCGATCCCGAACAGCGGCCACAGCGAGTTGATGCCGCCCAGCGGATCGATCACGCCCTGGTACAGGAAGTAGCCCCAGCCGGTCACGATCAGCCCCGACGCCAGCACGTTCGCGGGCAGCGCGCTCGTGCGGCCCAGCGGCGTCCAGAAGTTGCCGAGCAGGTCCTGGATCATGAAGCGGCCTACGCGCGTGCCGGCGTCGAGCGTGGTCAGGATGAACAGCGCCTCGAACATGATCGCGAAGTGGTACCAGAGCGCGCGCAGTGACTCGCCGCCGATCGCGCGCGAGAAGATCTCGGCCATGCCCACGGCCAGGCTCGGCGCGCCGCCGGTGCGCGACAACAGGCTCTGCTCGCCGACCGACCGCGTCAGCGCCGAGAAGGCCGCGGCGTCGAGCGGGAAGCCCCAGCCCGAGATCACCTCGGCCGCGTGTGCGACCTCGCCGCCGATCAAAGCCGCGGGCGAGTTCATCGCGAAGTACACGCCCGGCTGCATCACGGCCGCGGAGAGCAGGGCCATGATCGCCACGAAGCTCTCCATCAGCATCGCGCCGTAGCCGATGAAGCGCGCGTCGGACTCGCGGTCCAGGAGCTTGGGCGTGGTGCCGCTCGAGATCAGCGCGTGGAAGCCCGACATCGCCCCGCAGGCGATGGTGATGAAGCAGAACGGGAAGAGCTTCCCGGCGAACACCGGCCCCGTGCCGTCCACGAAGCGAGTCAGCGCGGGCAGGTGCACCTCGGGCCGCACCCACAACAGCCCCGCGGCGAGCAAGAGCACCGTGCCGATCTTGATGAACGCCGAGAGATAGTCGCGCGGCGCGAGCAGCAGCCACACCGGCAGCACGCTCGCCACGAAGCCGTACACGATCAGCGCGAGCGCGAGTGACTTCTTGTCGAGGTCGAAGAACGGCCGGAGTGACTCGCTCTCCGCGACCCAGCGGCCGCCGACCACGGCCAGCAGCACCAGCGCCACGCCCAGCAGCGACGCCTCGAGCACGCGCCCCGG
>DATKAO010000064.1 GCA_035498015.1 Myxococcota bacterium | reverse complement strand
CGCCATTCCGCCGCGCGCGAGACACCGGGCGCTCGGCGATGCGGAGATGACCGCGGACCTGTGGCTCGAGATCGTGGGCCGCGCGCGCATCGAGGGTCTGCACACGCTCGAGGCCCTGCGCGCGGTGGCGGGCTTGAGGCGCTCCAAGCCGCGGCGCTCGCGCGTGCACGTGGTCGAGGTGCGCGCGTGAGGCCGGCCGGCGCGCTCGCGTGTCTCGCGCTGCTCCTGTGTGTCGGCGCGGCGCGCGCGGACGAGTCGGCCGATGTGGTCGCGCCTGTGGTGATCGACGCCGGCCACGGCGGCGTGGACCTGGGTGCGCGCGGCGTGAACGGCGTGCTCGAGAAGGAGCTCACGCTCGCGGTCGCGCGCAAGGTCGCCGCGGAGCTGCGCGCGCGCCACGTGCCGGTGGTCGAGACGCGCTCGAAGGACGTGTTCATCCCGTTGCACGAGCGCACGGCGATCGCGAACAAGGCGCACGCGCGCATGTACGTGTCGATCCACGCCAACTCCGCGCCCGAGCCCGAAGTCTCCGGCACCGAGACCTACTTCTTGTCGGTCGACGCGAGCGACGCCGAGGCGATGCGCGTCGCGCTGACCGAGAACGACGTGTACCAGCAGGCCGGCACCGCGACGGACAGTCAGGACGTGGTGGGCTCGATCCTGGGTGACTTGATCCGCACCGAGCACCTGCGCGAGTCGAGTGACCTGGCGGCCGGCATCCAGCGCGCGCTGGCGAAGCTCCCGGCCGACAGCCGCGGCGTGAAGCAGGCGCCGTTCGTGGTGCTCACCGGCGTGAACATGCCCGCGGCGCTGGTCGAGATCGGCTTCGTGACCAACGCCGACGAGGTGAAGCGTCTGGGCCGGCGCGACGTGCAGCTCGCGCTGGCCAGAGCGATTGCTACGGCGCTCGTGGAGGCGATGGGGCAGAATCGCGCCGTGCCGGCCGCCAGTGGAGAAGGACGATGACGCGCTTCGATGGACGTGCGCCCGACGAGCTGCGCCGGGTCGAGATCGAGCTCGGGTTCACCGAGAACCCCGCGGGCTCGGCGCTGATTCGCACCGGCCGCACCATGGTGCTGTGCACGGCCACGCTCGAGAAGTCGGTGCCGGCGTGGCTGCGCGGCTCGGGCAAGGGCTGGGTGACTGCCGAGTACAGCATGCTGCCCGGCTCGACCGACACGCGCAGCGAGCGCGAGGCCCAGAAAGGCAAGCTCTCCGGGCGCACGCAGGAGATCCAGCGGCTGATCGGCCGCTCGCTGCGCGCCACGATCGACCTCGTGGCGCTGGGCGAACGCGCGATCGTGATCGACTGCGACGTCCTGCAGGCCGACGGCGGCACCCGCACCGCGGCAGTCACCGGCGGCTACGTGGCGCTGGCGGCCGCGTGCAAGAGACTGCTCGAAGTGGGTCAGCTGAAGCAGAGCCCGCTGCACGACTCGGTGGCCGCGGTGTCCGTGGGCCTGATCGACGGCGAGATCCTGCTCGACCTGCCGTACGCCGAGGACTCACGCGCCGAGGTCGACATGAACGTGGTGCAGACCGGCTCCGGGCGCCTGGTCGAGGTCCAGGGCACGGGCGAGGGCGGCACGTTCGACCGCAAGCTCCTCGATCGCATGCTCGACATGGCCGAGAAGGGCATCGCCGAGCTGGCCGCGATCCAGGCGCGCGTCCTGGGCGCGTGAGCACGAGATACGCATACGATCACGCGTGGGCTGAGGAGCGTCTGCGACTCTCTGGCCTCGAGCTCGCGCTCGACCCTGGCACGAGACATCACCTGAAGCGCATCGGCCTGGGACCCGGCTGGCGCTGCATCGAAGTGGGCGCGGGCGGGGGCTCGATCGCGTTCTGGATGGCCGAGCAGGTGGCGCCCAGGGGCGTGGTCGTCGCGACGGACCTCGAGACGGACTTTCTCGAGCGCGAGGGCGCCGGCCGTGCTTCACTCGAAGTGCTCCGTCACGACGTCAACGCGGAGGCGCTGCCGAGCGGGTTCGACCTCGTTCACACGCGCTGGCTGGTCGAGTGGCTTCCCGACAAACGAGCGGCGCTGCGCCGCATGCGCGACGCGCTGCGCCCGGGCGGGTGGATGCTGGTCGAGGAGCCCGACTTCGTGACCCTCTTCGCTGGGGCGGAGTCGGCCGCGCTGCGGCGGGTCGTGCTCGCCGCCATGCGCCATCTGGAGTCGACGTGCCCGGTCGAGGTCGAGTACGGCCGCCGCTTGCTGGGTGACCTCGACTCACTGGGGCTCGCGGACCTGAGTGCGGAAGGCCGTGTTCCGCTCGTGCGCGGCGGCTCGCCACCGGCGGCGCACTTCCTGCGGCTCACTGTCGAGAAATTCCGAGTCCCGGTGCTCGAGAGTGGCGTGGTCGGCGCGGAGGAGTTCGACGAGGCCATGGCGGTGCTCCAGGACCCGCGCGCGATCGTGCCGATGCCGATGACCGTCGCTGCCTGGGGCCGGCGAGAGTGACTCCGGCTTGAAGCGCCTGCTGCTCGCCACGCGCAACGAGGGCAAGCTGCGCGAGCTGCGCGGGCTCTTGCACATGCCCGACCTGGTGCTCGAGACCTTCGCGCAGTATCCGCTGATCGGGGACCTGGAGGAGACCGGCGCCACCTTCGAGGCCAACGCGCGCGCCAAGGCGAGTCACGCCGCGCGCTCGTCCGGCGTGCTCGCGCTGGGCGAGGACTCGGGCCTCGAGGTCGACGCGCTCGGCGGGGCGCCCGGCGTGCTCTCGGCGAGATACTCGGGCACGCACGGCGACGACCGCGCCAACCTCGAGAAGCTCCTGCGCGAGCTCGCGCGCGCCGAGAACCGCCGCGCGCGCTTCGTGTGCACCGTGGCCGTGTCGGAGCCCGACGGCGAGGTGACCGCCACCGCCCGCGGCACG